>JAHIUV010000222.1 GCA_018817035.1 Candidatus Omnitrophota bacterium
ATTTGCAGAAAATGTAAGGAATTGATCTAATATGGTACCCAGACTGGAAGAGACATATAGAAAGAATATTATCCCGGCGCTGAAAGAGAAATTTGGTTATAAAAATTCTCTTCAGGCTCCAAAGATACAGAAAATAGTCCTGAACATGGGAATAGGCGCCGCCACACAGGATATAAAGATTTTAGAGCAGGCCATGGAAGAGCTGGGCCTTATAACAGGCCAGAAACCCGCTATAACCAGGGCAAAGAAAGCCATAGCTAATTTCAAGATACGCAAAGGCGTTCCTGTTGGTTGTAAGGTTACACTGCGCGGCGCGCGTATGTATGAATTTCTTGACAGGCTTGTAAATGTGGCATTGCCCAGGATCAGGGATTTCAGGGGCATAAACGCTAATTCATTTGACCAAAAGGGTAATTATTCCCTGGGGTTAAAAGACCAGACGATATTCCCTGAAATCAATGTAGACAGGCTTCCCAGGACGCAAGGCATGGACGTTATTATGCAGATAAGGTCAAACTCCAGGGAAGAATCGTATGAATTACTGAGGCTCTTCGGTATGCCGTTCGCGGGAGGAAACTCCGCTAAAGGCGGACCAGCTGATGGCTGGGAAAAAGAAGCGGAGCGATAAAAAATGGCAAAAGAATGTTTGATAGCAAAACAGAAAAAGACTCCTAAGTTCAAAGTAAGAAAATACAATAGATGCCGTCTATGCGGAAGGCGTCGCGCGTATATGAGAAAGTTCCAGGTTTGTCGTATATGTTTCAGGGAAATGGCGTCCAGAGGGGAAATACCGGGCGTAACGAAAGCCAGTTGGTAACAGAATATTAAAGGGAGAACAGAATGAGTTTAACAGATCCTATAGCAAATATGTTGACAGTAATAAGGAATGGGTTAATGGCCAAAAAAATAAAAGTGGACGTTCCTTTTTCTAAAATATCCCAGGAAATATTAAGTATCCTTAAAAGAGAAGACTACGTAAAAGATTTTAAATTTATAGAAGATAAAAAACAAGGGCTTTTAAGGGTTTACTTGAGATACACGAAAACAGGTGAGCCTGCTATAGAAGGCTTAAAGAGAGTATCGAAGCCCAGCCTCAGGAATTACGTAGGCAAGGACAAAATACCGTCCGTCTTAAGGGGGCTTGGTATAGCGATATTGTCGACTTCCAGGGGAGTGGTAACGGATACGCAGGCAAAGGAGATGCAGGCCGGAGGAGAGGTCCTGTGTTCCATATGGTAAGATGAGGAAAAAATGTCACGTATAGGTAAAAAGTTAATACAAGTTCCTGATAAGGTCAAGATAAAAATAGAATCCGGAAAGATATTTGCGGAGGGACCCAAGGGTAAACTCGAGTGGTTATTGCCTAAAGGTGTCGAGATCTGCCTGCAGGACAAAGAGCTCGCAGTAAAAAGGTTAAGAGAGGACAAGATAGGTTATTCCCTCCATGGACTGACAAGAGCATATATAAATAATATGATAATTGGCGTTAATGAGGGCTATGTTAAACATCTGGAAATACATGGAGTCGGTTACCGCGCGCAGGCCCAGGGAAAATCAATCACCATGCAATTGGGTTTTTCACATCCTGTGATCTATTCTATACCTGAAGGCATAAGCGTAAAAACGCCTAAGCCTAATCAGATAATCGTAGAAGGTATTGACAAGGCCATGGTCGGAGAAGTAGCGGCTGAGATAAGGGATTATCTTAAGCCTGAGCCGTATAAAGGTAAGGGGATAAGATACGTAGGTGAACACGTAAGAAAGAAAGCCGGTAAGGCGGTAGCATAATGACCCGTTCGACATGCTCAGGGTCATCCTGAGCGACCGGTAGGGAGTCGTAGGATGAGAAAAAAAATAATAAATAAAGCAGAATCAGGCAGGATAAAAAGACACTACAGGATAAGGAAGAAAGTATCCGGCACAAAAGATAAGCCGAGGCTCAATGTCCATAGGAGTCATAAGAATCTATGTGTTCAGATTGTAGATGATATTGCGGGAATAACACTGGCATCGTTTTCCACGAACGACAAGGATTTTAAGAAAAATTGTAAGTCAGGCGGGAATGTGGAAGCGGCAAAGAAGTTCGGCACCTATATTTCGGGTGAAGCCAGAAAAAAAGGCATAGAGGCCGTTGTATTTGACCGGGGTGGATACTTATATCATGGAAGAATAAAAGCGCTGGCTGATGCGGCCAGGGAGGCAGGGCTTAAGTTTTAATATATCGGAGGTTATGTTGGCTGATAATAAAGGCAGGGCAAAAGATAAGTTCATAAGGAAAATAGAGAACGCTCAAGGGGAACAGTATATAGAGAAAGTCATAGCTATTAATAGGGTCTCTAAGGTCGTAAAGGGCGGAAAGAGATTTTCTTTCACAGCTCTTGTAACCGTAGGAACCGGCAAGGGCAGGGTAGGTTGCGGGTATGGCAAAGCCAACGAAGTAGCCGAGGCGATAAAAAAGGCCCTTATTCAGGCGAAAAATAATATGTTTGAGGTAAAGTTAAGAGGAGGCACTATACCTCATGATGTTATGGGAAGATTTGGAGCCGGAAAAGTGCTTTTAAAACCTGCCTCAGAAGGAACGGGCGTTATAGCCGGCGGTACAGTGCGCGCTATCTGTGACTCTGTGGGGATAAGGGATATACTTACTAAATCTCTCGGAACACAGAATCCTATCAATGTCACCAAGGCAACATTAGAGGGATTGAAGAGCTTAAGGCTGGAACGTGACAGGTCAGGCCAAGAGGAATAAAAAATGAAAATAGAAGATTTAAAACCATCAGTAGGCTCGAAGAAAAGAAAAAAAAGAGTTGGCAGGGGGCCTGGGTCAGGGCATGGTAAGACATCCACCAGAGGACAAAAGGGCCAAATGTCACGCACAGGAAAAGGCGTGACTCCTGGTTTTGAAGGCGGACAGATGCCTTTAATAAGGAGATTGCCTAAGAGGGGATTTAATAAAAGACCGAACCCAGGGTATCATTCTATAAATCTTGCCCTCCTTTCCGGCTTAAAAAAAGAAGCGTCTATTACACCTGAGTTATTAAAAGAAAAGAAGTTGATAAAAAAGTCCGTTGATTTCCTGAAAATATTAGGAGATGGGGAGATAACTGTCCCGGTAAGCATAAAGGCCCATGCCTTCTCAAGATCAGCACAGGAAAAAATCAAGAATGCCGGCGGCAAATGCGAGATAATTTCCCGGAAAAAGACTTAATTTAATAAAATACTATGCTCAAGGCGTTAGCGAATTCTTTTAAAATACCAGACCTTAGGAAAAAGCTTTTTATAACCCTGATGCTTTTAGCTGTTTACAGGGTAGGCGCTTATATTCCTACTCCGGGAGTGAACGGCGCGGCGCTTGTGCAGTTTTTTCAAAATGTAGCCAAGACCCAGGGTGGTACGCTCTTTGGCATAATGAACATGTTCTCCGGCGGAGCGCTGACGAGGTTGACTATTTTCGCGTTGGGCATCATGCCGTATATTTCAGCGTCGATCATATTACAGCTTTTGGTCACGGTAGTGCCTCATCTTGAAAAATTATCAAAAGAGGGCGAAGCGGGAAGGCGCAAGATAATACAGTATACACGTTACGGCACGGTAGTGCTCGCGATAGTCCAATCGTTCTTTATCAGTCTTTGGCTTGAGAATCCGGCCAGGTTCCAGGGGCTTACGATAGTCGATGTCCCCGGGTGGGGATTTAGATTTCTTACTGTTGTCACCCTGACGACAGGCACGGCTTTTATAATGTGGCTTGGCGAGCAGATCCAAGAGCGAGGAATAGGGAATGGTATATCCCTGATAATTACCGCGGGTATTATATCAAGGCTCCCGACAGCTCTTTACCAGGTATTTGTTTTGGTTTCTCCGTTTGCTCCTGAGAAAAGACAGCTGAACCCCTTTACTATAGCGCTGATCTCTATTATAGGAGTAGCGGTCACAGTGGCTGTTATTTTAATTACTCAGGGCCAGCGAAAGATACCCGTACAATACGCCAAAAGGATAATAGGAAGAAAGGTTTACGGCGGCCAGTCGACATATATACCTTTGAGAGTCAATCAGGCAGGCGTAATACCTATAATCTTCGCGCAGTCTATAATATTATTTCCGGCTACCATAGCGGGATTTATACCTAATGTCGGCTTGCAGAGCATAGCGCAGTCGTTGGTAAGAGGCCAGATATTATATACGGTCGTATACAGTTTATTGATCATATTTTTCGCGTATTTTTATACAGCTATAACATTTAATCCGGCTGATGTGGCGGATAACATGAAAAAATATGGGGGTTTCGTGCCCGGCGTAAGGCCCGGTAGGAAAACAGCTGAGTATTTTGACTTTATAATGACGAGGATAACCCTTCCGGGCGCTATATTTTTAGCGTTCATAGCGGTGTTCCCGGATATGCTGGGCGCATGGCTTAAGGTGCCTTATCTGATAGCGAGTTTCTTTGGCGGCACAGCGCTTCTTATCGTAGTAGGTGTTATGCTGGATACGATGAGGCAAATAGAGTCACAGCTTTTAATGAGGCATTACGACGGATTTATGAAGAAGGGTAGAATACGGGGACGAAGATAATGCGAATGGTATTTTTGGGGCCGCCCGGAGCGGGCAAGGGAACGCAAGCGGTCATGCTCTCTGAAAAATTGAATTTTCTGCATCTTTCTACAGGTGATATCCTGCGGGAGAATGTAAAGAATAACACTGAGATAGGCAGGAAGGCAAAATCCTTTATGGACAAAGGAGACCTTGTTACCGACGATATAGTGGTAGCAATGATGCTGGATAAGATAGCCAAGGACGCTAAAGACAAAGATTTTATATTGGATGGTTTTCCCAGGACTATATACCAAGCCAGGAAGATAGACGAGGAATTGGATAAGCTAAAAATTCCGATAGACCTTGTAGTGTATTTTGAAACGAGCCTTAAGATAGTGATATTCAGGCTGACAGGCAGGAGGTTGTGCAAGGACTGCGGCGCGAACTACCATATCGTTAATATGCCTCCAAAAAAAGAAGGTGTATGCGATAAATGCGGATCCGAGCTTTACCAGAGAAAAGACGATAAAGAAGAGACCATAAAAAACAGGCTGGATGTTTATAACAGCCAGACAAAGACACTGATAGACTATTACAGGGAAAAAGGTATACTTGAAGAAACCTCCGGCGACCTGGACGCGGGCATAGTTTACGAAAAGCTATCAGGAATATTAAATGATAGAAATAAGATCCGAACGTGAAATATCTCTTATGCTGGAGGCAGGTAAAGTCGTAAGAGATGTCCTTGCCAGTATTGAGAAGATAGTAAAGCCGGGAGTTACGACAAAAGAACTTGATAGTGACGCTGAGTATCTGATAAAAAAGCTCGGCGCCAGGCCGGCTTTTAAAGGTTACAGAGGTTTTCCCGGAAGCATCTGCTCTTCTATAAACGAGCAGGTTGTCCATGGGATACCCGGAGACACAAGGCTTCGCTCAGGCGATATCTTAAGCATAGACGTAGGTGTTGAAAAAAAAGGATTTTACGCTGACGCGGCGATTACGGTAGAAGTAGGCGATAACGTAACAGAGAATGCCAGGAAGTTGATAGCTGTTACTAAAGAATCGCTGCGATTGGGGATAGAACAGGCAGTCGAAGGCAACAGGCTCTTTGATATTTCTCATGCGATACAGAAATACGTTGAGAGTAGCGGATATTCCGTGGTAAGGGATTTCGTGGGGCATGGCATAGGCGAACAGATGCACGAGGATCCGGAGATACCTAATTTCGGAAAACCTGGGACAGGGCCAAGACTGAAAAAAGGCATGGCGCTGGCGATCGAGCCCATGGTAAACGCCGGCGGTTTCGAGGTCAGTATCATGAAAGACGGTTGGACAGTTGTAACGAAAGACAAAAAATTATCAGCTCATTTCGAACATACGGTGTGCATAACGGATAAGGGCCCGAAAATATTAACATAGAAAGATGAAAATATGGCAAAGGAAGAAGCAATAGAAGTAGAAGGAACAGTATTTGAGTCATTGCCCAATGCAATGTTCAAGGTCGAGTTGGAGAATGGGCACAAGGTTCTCGCCCATATTTCCGGCAAGATGAGGATGCATTTCATAAAGATCCTGCCGGGCGATAAAGTAAAGATGGAACTTTCGCCTTATGACCTTACGAGGGGCAGGATAACATACAGGTCTAAATAACTAAGGGGTATTAAAATGAAGGTTAAGCCATCAGTAAAGACAATTTGTGAGAAATGCAAGGTAATAAGGCGTAAAGGTGTGGTAAGGATTATTTGCAGTAATCCAAAGCATAAACAGAGACAGGGATAGTTAACGGTTCACGGTTGATAGATTAAGGAGCGGGAATATGGCGAGGATTTCAGGAATAGATCTACCGAAAGAAAAGCGAATAGAAATCGCGTTGACCTATATATATGGCATAGGTCGCCAATCTTCTAACAAGATATTAAAGGCAGCCGGGGTCAGTCCTGATACCAGGGCAAAAGACCTGAAGGAAGAAGAAGTATCCAGGATTGCCGCCATTATCCAGAAAGAATGTAAGGTCGAAGGTGATTTGAGAAGGGATACCGCGCAGAATATAAAACGTCTAATTGAAATAGGTTCTTACAGAGGATATAGGCACAGGCGGTCTCTTCCCGTGAGAGGACAAAGGACCAAAACTAACGCAAGGACCCGAAAAGGTCCCAGAAAGACAGTCGGAGTTGTAAGAAAAGGTAAAACACAGGCGCCGGCAGGAGAATAAAAATGACAGAAAAAAAGAAAACAAAGAAGAAGGTCGCTAAGAATATTACCAGCGGAGTGGCGCATATATTCGCCACATTTAACAATACGATAGTGACCATAACCGACAAGCAGGGAAACGCTGTTGTGTGGGCCAGTTGTGGTTCTGTTGGTTTTAAGGGTTCCAAGAAATCAACGCCTTTTGCCGCGCAGATCACTGCTTCGAACGCGGCCAAAAAGGCTATTGAGAATGGACTTAAAGATGTAGAGGTCTATGTAAAAGGGCCTGGTTCAGGCAGGGAATCAGCTATCCGTGCCATACAGGCCGCGGGATTGCGCGTGAGCGCTATAAGGGATGTAACCCCTATTCCGCATAACGGATGCAGGCCTCCGAAGAGAAGGAGGGTGTAAATAATGGCGCGATATACAGGAGCATCATGCAGGATTTGTAGGCGCCAAGGGGAAAAGCTATATCTTAAAGGTATTCGCTGTTATACGGATAAATGTGCCTTTGATAGAAGGAGTTACGCCCCGGGGCAACACGGAAAAGGAAGGCGGGTCAAAGTATCTAACTATGGCCTGCAGTTAAGGGAAAAGCAAAAGGTAAAAAGGATGTATGGCATACTGGAAAGGCAATTTAGGAAATATTTCAGTATAGCCTCTCTCTCAAAAGGCGTAACAGGCAAAAAGCTGCTGGAGCTTCTGGAGAGAAGATTGGATAATGTTGTTTTCAGGGCATGTTTTTCAGTTTCAAGGGCTAATGCCAGGCAGATGGTCAGGCATGGTAATGTATTTGTTAATGGCCGGAAGGTAAACATCCCCTCTTACTCAGTTAAGTCCGGGGACACAGTATATACAAGACCTAAAGACAATATTATCAGTGGCGTAAAAGAGACAATAGAAAAGGTAAAAGATAGAGGCGTTCCGGGTTGGTTAAATGTCGATACCAGCGCGTTAAAGATCATTGTTACAAAGCTTCCTGAAAGAAGCGATGTAGGCATGGATATAAAGGAACATTTAATAGTAGAGTTATATTCTAAGTAAGGTTAAAAACTATAAATCCGGGATCCGGAATTATTTAAAGGGGGGAAAATGGGTATCAGTTGGAAAACATTTGAGATGCCTAAGAAGCTGGAATGTGATGATAAATCTTTTACATCTCAATACGGAAAGTTCATTGCGGAGCCGTTTGAGCGCGGCTTTGGGAGTACTATAGGTAATTCGTTAAGAAGGGTCCTTATATCATCTATAGAAGGCGCGGCTGTCACTTCGGTAAAAATAGACGGTGTGTTGCATGAGTTTTCTACTATACCCGGAGTGCTGGAGGATGTGCCTTTGATCATATTGAACATAAAACAGTTGGTTTTGAGGTCTCATTCCAGGACACCTAAGATCTTGCATTTAAAAGCCTCTAAAAAAGGACTTGTTACCGCGAAAGATATCGTGACTGATGATACTGTCGAGGTAATAAATCAGGATCTTCATATAGCCACGCTTACCAAAAACACGACTTTTAGCATGGAACTGGAAATAGGAAAAGGCAGAGGCTATGTCCCTGCCGAGAGAAATAAGAAAGAGAATCAGGCTATAGGCGTGATCCCCATTGATTCTATTTTTGCTCCTGTCAGGCGCGTGAATTTCTACGTGGAAGATACCAGGGTAGGGCAAATGACGGATTACGATAAATTGATAATGGAAATATGGACCAATGGAAGCATGGATCCGAAAGAGACGCTTTTGTACGCGTCGCATATATTACAGAGGCATCTTGACGTGTTCGGAAAACTCGGCCAGGTAGAGATCGAAGAGGATGCAAAAGAAGAGAGCGAGGAAGACAAGGAGTTTTTGGAAAAATTAAAGCTCCCTGTTTCCGAACTGGAACTTTCCGTAAGGAGCAATAATTGCCTGAGAGAAGCGCATATAAAAATCATAGGCGATATTGTCAAAAGGACAGAACAGGAAATGCTGCTATACAAAAATTTCGGCAAGAAATCCCTTACTGAAATAAAAGAAGTATTGAAGGACATGGGCTTTTCTTTTGGGATGGAGATGCCAAAACCGGCTAAACAGAGCAAGAAATAAACCAGGGGCTAAGAATGAGACATCGTAAACATAATGTAAGATTTGGAAGGCAGAAGAGCCATTACAAGGCTACAATGCGCCATTTGGCATCAGGACTTATCATCAATAAGAGCATAATAACCACAAAGGTAAAAGCAAAGGAGACCTCCAGGCTTGCCGATAAACTTGTTACTATGGCTAAGGCAAATGATCTTGCCGGACGCAGGAATGCTTATAGCCTGCTGCAGGACAGGGACTTGGTAGCCATCCTGTTTAATGATATAGCGCCTTTGTTCAAGGAAAGAAAAGGCGGTTATACCAGGGTCATGCTGACAGGTAAGAGAAAAGGTGATAACGCGCAGATGGCGATACTGGAATTTGTTGAAAAACCAAAAGCAAAGGTAGTCACTGCTAAGAAAAAAGAAGAGAAAAAGAAAGAGGCGCTTTCGCAGCCTAAGGCAGAATCCCAGGCAACTGAGAGAGCCGAGAAAAAAGAAGAGCCAAAAGAGGAAAAACCTCAGAAAAAGCAGGCCCCTGATATTAAAAAGGAAGACCTGAAAAAAATAATCCAGCGTCCTATTCGAAACAAGTCTGAAAAATCTGGATTCCTTAAGAGGTTCTTCAAGCATAAAAAGGGGCAGTAACTTAATAATATTCAAGGCTCGGTCTTGAACGCTTAACAGGTCATTCAAGGCCGGGTCTTTATCGTGCTAAACGTG
>JAHIUV010000223.1 GCA_018817035.1 Candidatus Omnitrophota bacterium
TATGGCATTTTAGAGAAAGTCAGGAAAGAAAAGCCTATGGTGCATCACCTTACGAATTGGGTAACTATATATGACTGCGCCAATATAGTAAAAGTTTTCGGAGGCGCGCCTGTTATGGCGCATGCTTCTGAGGAAGCCGCTGATATGGCGGGATTGTCCTCCGCGCTTGTGCTTAATATAGGTACATTGACCTCTGATTTTATCGAGTCAATGAAAATAGCCGCCAATGCCGCTAACAAAAAGGGCATACCTGTGACTCTTGATGTATGCGGCGCGGGTGCTACGAAGTTTAGGGACGAAAAATGTTCTGAACTGCTTCAGGATGTAAAGATAGATATCATAAAAGGCAATGCTTCGGAGATTGCCAGGATCGCGGGTGAAGATGTCCGGACAAAAGGAGTTGATAGCAGTAAAGTAGAAAAAGACCTGGTAGAACTCGCGAAAGATCTCGCGGTAAGAAAAAACGCCACGGTAGCAATAACAGGGGAAGAAGACATAATAGCTGATAAAGATAAACATTTTATAGTAAAGAACGGGTGCGGCATGATGGCGCATGTGGTGGGCACAGGCTGTATGGCGGCTTCGGTAATAGGCGCGTTTAGCGCTGTCGAAAAAGATCTTACCGTGGCTGCCGCGGCAGGGCTTGTATGTTATGAAATCGCGGCGGAACTTGCCTGTAAGGAAAGCGCGGGCCCGGGCACATTTAAGGAAAAGCTTTTTGATAATGCCTATAATTTAGACAAAGAGAAAATAGAAAAATTAAAGAGGATAAAGTGATAAAGGGTTATTATTTTATAACAGATGCCGGCCTTAGCAAGAATGGCAACCTGAGCGACGTAAGGAATGCTGTTGAGGCTGGGGTAAACATTGTCCAATACAGAAGCAGTATTGGCGATCCCGATGCTATGCTGGTAGAAGCAAAAGAACTCAGGAAAGTATGTAAAGGCAGGCCTCTGTTTATTGTAAATGACATGGTAGATGTTGCCATAGCCATAGACGCTGACGGCGTACATATCGGCCAGGGGGATATGTCGTACGAGGAGGCACGCGGGCTTCTTGGAAAAAATAAAATAATAGGCGTGACCGTGCATGATATAAAGGAAGCAATCGCGGCAGAGAAAAAGGGAGCTGATTATCTAGGCGTAAGTCCGATATTTTTAACCGGAACAAAAGAAGATGCCGGGAAGCCCTGCGGCACCGAACTTATAATAGAAGTAAAGAAGAATTGCAATATTCCCATAGTAGCGATAGGCGGGATCGATCTTGATAATGCAAAGCAGGTTATAGTCGCTGGAGCTGATGCACTATGCGCTATTTCAGCAGTGGTAACAAAAGATGATGTGAAGGGAGAAATCGGGAAGTTTCAGGGGTTGTTTGAACAAAAACGAAAGGGGGCAACATGTTTCATGAAGTAACTGAAGCAAAGATCACAAAGGCGATTCTAAGAGAATTTGCCGGTTGGTTCGAAGAGTATATTATATCAGATGTAATAATCGTAGGCGGAGGCCCGAGCGGACTCATGGCTGCTAAAGACCTGGCGAATGACGGGATCAAAACTTTGATCATAGAGTCAAATAATTATCTGGGAGGCGGGTTTTGGATAGGCGGATATCTGATGAATACTTTGACATTTCGTGCTCCATCAGACAAAATTCTGGATGAACTGAAAATACCATATAAGAAAGCGGAAGAAGGGCTTTTTACGGCTGATGGGCCGAATGCATGCTCAAAACTTATTTCAGCGGCATGTGATGCCGGAGCAAAGATGTTAAACATGACCAGGTTTGATGATGTGGTTATGCGAAAAGAAAGAGTGGAAGGAGCGGTTATAAACTGGTCTCCTATAGCTTCTTTGCCAAGACAGATAAAGTGCCTTGATCCTGTTTCGCTGGAAGCAAAGGTTGTTATAGATGCTACAGGGCATGACGCGTATGTATGCAAGAGTTTGGAAGAGAAAGGTATCATAAAGATCAAGACATGTGGCCCTATGGACGCCAATACTTCCGAAGACCTGATAGTGGAGAAAACAGGAGAAATATATCCCGGCCTGATAGTGTGCGGGATGTCTGTATCCGCTGCTTACGGGATTCCGAGAATGGGCCCGACATTCGGCGGCATGCTGGTTTCAGGAAGAAAAGCCGCAAAAATAGCGAAAACCCTCTTGGTTTAATATGTGATAAAAGTTGTATAGAGACTTATCCGTAGAAGAGGTAGTTATAAAGATAATGTAAAATACTTTGCTGACTTTTGTATGGCTCAAATAATATTCTTCGAGCGAAGCCCCTGGTTTTGTGTTCTCGACAAGCTCGAACAATATTGCCAGAGGCGAAGTCGAGAAGTGCCAAAGTCAGCAGAATTTGTTACGATATCGTTATAAATAAAAACTTGCCTTCTGAAGCGAAAAATGCTATAATTGTATCATATTATGAAGCGATTAGATTAGTTAATCGCTTCAGGAGAACTTAGGCAAATGAAATACATCTGGGAACGTAAAAATTGGTTTGATTTTAAATATGACGATGCAACTTTGCTTAAGCCTTTAAGCCGGTTGCGGGTATTGCAGGGAAAGATATTAGGCCGTGTCGCGTCTCTTGATATTAAACTTGAAACAGAGGCTCAGGGAGCTGTTTTGGTTGAGGAAACTGTCCATACTGCCGAGATCGAAGGTCAAAAATTCAGCAAGGACGCGGTTCGTTCATCGGTGGCGGTTAGGCTTGGCCTGCCGCGCGGAATTGGTATGCATAATAGGAATATTGATGGTCTTGTAGATGTTTTGTTGGATGCCGTTCGTTTTTACGGCAAACCTTTGACTATGGAGCGGCTTAACGGGTGGCAATCTGCATTATTCCCTTCCGGCTATTCAGGTTTAAGAAAAATCTCTACCGGAAAACTTCGTGGGCATGAACCTATGCGGATAGTATCCGGGCCGATGGGCAAGGAAAAGGTTCATTTTGAAGCATTACCAAAAGATAGCCTTGATAAAGAGATGAATCTTTTTTTAAAATGGTGGAGTTCATCATTAAACAATATGGATGGTATCCTGCGTGCGGCGGCGGCTCATTTACGCTTTTTAACGATTCATCCTTATGAAGACGGTAATGGCCGCATAGCCAGAGCTTTGACGGATATGGCTTTAGCACAGGATGAAAAAACAAAAGTCAGGCTTTATAGCATTTCTTCCGAGATCATGCGCTCAAGGGACGATTATTATAAGATCATTGAGGATGTGCAACGATGCCGGCTTGATACAACGCAGTGGTTCTTATGGTTTATTGAATGTGTTGCCTCAGCCATAGAGCATTCTTATGATATCATCGCCAATGTACTTTTACGGGTTGACTTTTGGAATCAGAATGCCCAAACAGAGATCAATGATCGTCAAAAAATAGTCATAAACCGTATTTTAGAGGCTGGGCCCGGCAATTTTGTCGGTGGCTTGACTACGCGTAAATATGTAAGCATTGCTAAAGTAAGCCGCGCCACGGCATTCCGGGAAATTGCAGATATGCTTGATAAAAAAATCTTGCGCCAATTACCCGGTAAAGGCCGCAGTGTTCATTATGATTTAATTTGGCCACGAGTCCATAAATAGGATACTATAAATAAAATTGGCAACCCTCACTCCGCAGTGATTGCCCTCATATATGACACTTAAAAATCTTACTTTTATCGAACACCTGGAAGAATTCAGACTAGCTGTCATAAAGTCAGTTATTTTCGTGATCGTTTCATCTGTCTTTGTATATACTTTTACCGATAAAATATTTTCTCAGCTGGTAATGCCTCTGGGCGGGACGCTTGTGTTTATCGCCCCGCAGGAGGCATTTATCGCTAATATAAAGCTGGCGATATTCGGAGGCCTGTATTTTTCCTCGCCGTTCGTGCTGTATCAGGTCTGGGATTTTATTTCAGCAGGGCTGCAGAAGAGAGAAAGGGCTCGCGCTGCCGCGTACGTATTTCTATCGTTCATATTTTTTATCATAGGCAGTTATTTTGGATATTTTTTTATAGCGCCTATCGGGATAAAATTTCTTTTAGGTTTTGGCACGGCGCAGGTCATTCCCATGATAAGTGTGGAAAAATATGTTTCGTTCGTATGTGTATTAACGCTGGTATTCGGCCTGATGTTCCAGTTACCTTTATTAATATTACTTTTGTCAAAACTGGGAATAGTTTCCCCTGTAATGCTCGCCAGGAACAGGAAATACGCTATACTGATGATATTTATAATAAGCGCTATCCTTACCCCGCCTGACGTAATAACCCAGTGTATAATGGCTTTTCCGTTAATAGCGCTTTATGAATTAAGCATATTCCTAACGCGCATAACCACATCTGAACGCGAATCGAAAAGATAAGGAACGGGTTCTCTTTTTCTGATTTATCTTCTCGACAAGCTCGAAGAATATTGTTCGAGCGGAGTCCCGAAGTATCGGGACGAAGTCGAGAACTGAAGTTAGAAAAAACACTTGACAAAACACTTTAATGATACTAATATAGTATTATTAAAAGGAGGCCTGCATGAACTTTATTTCCAGGGATACGGATTACGCTGTAAGGGCATTGATATTTATGGCAGGTGTTTCCAAGAAAGAAATTATTACGGTAGATGAGATCGTTAAGAAGGAACGCCTGCCTGAGAGATTTTTAAGGAGGATATTGCAGAGATTAGCGAAGTCCGGGATATTGACTTCGCATAAGGGCAAAAAAGGCGGTTTTTCTTTTTTTGTCCCTCCCGCGGCAATAAGGTTGACCGATATAATGGAGATATTCCAGGGAAAAATAGACCTTACGAATTGCTTGTTAAAAAGCAAGGTATGCCCTAACGTAAAAAAATGCCCTTTGAGAAAGAAATTAAAAAATCTGGGACAGGGATTAGACACGGAATTAAAGAAAATAACAATAGTGTCGCTGTCAAAAGAGAGGTAACAGTGGTAAAGAGGAAGATCGTAAATATAGATGAAGATAAATGTACCGGATGTGGGCTTTGCATACCTAATTGCCATGAGGGCGCGCTTAAGATAGTGGACGGAAAGGCAAAACTCGTCAAAGAGATATATTGCGACGGATTAGGGGCGTGCCTTGGGCACTGTCCCGAAGGCGCTATATCCATAGAGGAAAGAGAGGCTGAAGGCTTTGACGAGCAGGCGGCAAAGAAACACAATAAAGAATTAGAGAAAGAGAAAAAGCCAGATCTTCCTTGCGGATGCCCCGGCACAGCGGTAAAGACTTTAAAGGCTGGAGACTCGAAGCCGAAGGCTGGAGGGAAAGGAAAAACAGAGTCGGAACTTGGTAATTGGCCTGTGCAGTTAATGTTGGTTCCCGTAGAAGCGCCATATTTAAAAGGAGCTGACCTGCTAATAGCCGCTGACTGCGTGGGATTTTCATATCCTGACTTTCACAGGGATTTTCTTAAAGGCAGGGTTTTGCTGGTAGGCTGTCCAAAACTTGACGCTGCGACAATATATGAAGAGAAACTGGCTGAGATTTTCAAATTGAACGATATAAAAAGCGTAACATTGTTACATATGGAGGTCCCATGCTGTTTTGGCATGAGCCGGATAATCAAGGAAGCCTTGAGATCGTCCGGGAAAAAAGTACCTGTTCAAGAAGTAATTATAGGTGTTAAAGGAGATATAAAAAATACAAATAACATAGACGAATAAAATAAAGCACGCTTTAGTGTACTAAAAGGAGAATAATATGTTTTGTTATCAATGTGAACAGACGGCTGGCGGTAAGGGATGTACCAAGATAGGTGTCTGCGGCAAAAACGAAGACGTGCAAAGCCTGCAAGATATTTTACTTTTCGGGCTTAAAGGCATAGCGGCATACGCGTATCATGCGAGAGAATTAGGGGCTATAGATAAAAGCGTAGACGCTTTTATGCACGAGGCGTTATTTAAGACAGTGACTAATGTAAGTTTTGACCTGAACCAGTATCTGGAGATGGTTTTAAAATGCGGGGAAATCAATATTAAAGTAATGGAACTTCTTGATAAGGCGCATACGCAGAGATTCGGCAACCCAGTGCCTACGGAAGTGGAGACAGGGACTAGAAAAGGCCCGGGCATACTTATTACCGGCCACGATCTTTTGGACCTTTATGAATTATTAAAGCAGACAGAGGGCGCAGGTATTAATATATATACACACAGTGAAATGCTTCCCGCGCATGGTTATCCTGAGCTGAAAAAATTCAAACATCTTGCCGGAAATTACGGCGGAGCGTGGCAGGAACAGAAAAAGGAATTTAAGGAATTTTCGGGAGTGATCCTTGCTACTACGAATTGCGTTTTGATACCACCGGAGAATTCTTACAAAGACAGGTTGTTTACTATAGGTATTACAGGCGTGCCCGGGGCTCTCCATGTTAAAAACAGGGATTTTTCCGCGTTGATAGAAAAGGCAAAGTTTTTACCGGAATTGGAAGATGCACCCGGCAAGAAGATAATGACGGGTTTCCACCATACAGCTGTGCTGGGGTTGGCTGATAAAATAGTCGGCGCTGTAAAAGCAGGAAAGATCAGGCATTTCTTTTTGATAGGAGGGTGCGACGGAGCAAAACCCGGAAGGAATTATTATACAGAATTCGCGGAATCAGTGCCTAAAGATTGTGTAATACTCACGCTTGCCTGTGGAAAGTACCGTTTTAATAAACTTGATTTCGGAAATATAGAAGGCATCCCAAGGCTCCTGGATGTAGGGCAGTGCAATAACGCGTATTCAGCCATACAAATAGCAATGGCGCTGGCGCAGGCTTTCAAGACAGACGTTAACGGTTTACCGCTGACACTGGTGCTTTCATGGTTCGAACAGAAAGCAGTTGCAATACTTTTATCGTTGTTGTATCTTGGTATAAAAGGCATGTACATAGGCCCGACACCGCCAGCTTTTATATCAGGCAATGTATTTAAGATATTACAGGAAAAATTCGACTTAAGGTTAACAGGAGATCCCAAAAAGGACCTGGAAGCCGCGTTAAATAAATAATACCGAAAGGATAAGGCCTATGGATCTTAATATTCTCCATAATATAAGTTACGGTATGTATGTGGTCAGCTCAAACAAGGGAGATGCTTTGAACGGCCAGATAGCCAATACCTTGTTCCAGATAACAAGTGAGCCTGTGACCATAGCTGTCAGCATAAACAAGGGCAATTTGACCCATGAGTTTATAGAATCAAGCGGCAGGTTTTCAGCGTCTGTATTAGCGCAATCCGCGCCTCTTAGTTTTATAGGAAACTTTGGTTTTAAATCCGGCAGGGATGGGGATAAGTTTAACGGAGTTAAAATCAAAAAACTTGCTTCCGGATGCCCTGTGGCTCTTGATCATGCCATAGGTTATATAGAGGCAGAAGTAATAAATAAGATAGATTGCGGGACACATACTCTTTTTATAGGGAAAATGTCAGAATCCGCTATGCTCAATACTGATATACCCATGACATATAATTATTACCATCAGGTAAAACGCGGCACAACGCCCAAAACAGCGCCTACCTTTATTAAAGATGAAGGCATGGTTGCGGGAGGTACGAAAATGCAGAAATATCGATGTGAGGTTTGTAATTATATTTATGATCCGGCGGCAGGGGATCCTGATAACGGCGTCGAGGCGGGCACGGCATTTGAGAATATACCGGATACATGGGTGTGTCCTGTATGCGGCGCCAAGAAAGACCAGTTCGTAAAAGAAGGGTAGTTTATTTAGAGGCTATATGAAAGCTTTAGAGATAAAAAAAGGCGTATATTGGGTCGGGGCCATTGACTGGAAGTTAAGGAATTTTCACGGATACCTGACGCAAAGAGGTTCTACCTATAACGCGTACCTTATAATAGACGACAAGATAACTCTTGTGGATACCGTAAAGCATTATTTCTTTGATGAGATGCTGGAGCGCATAAAGGATATAGTAGAACCTTCAAAGATAGACTACATTGTTTCTAATCACACGGAAATGGATCATTCCGGTTGCCTGCCCGGGATGATGGGAATCGCGAAGAACGCGACGCTTATATGTTCTCCAAACGGGGAAAAAGGGTTAAAACGCCATTTTAAAAAAGACTGGAATTTTAAAGTCGTCAATACCGGGGATTCAATCAACATAGGCAGGCGCAATTTAAAATTCGTATGCGCGCCAATGGTGCATTGGCCTGATTCAATGGTGACGTATATTCCCGAGGATAAACTTCTATTGTCCAATGACGCGTTTGGCCAGCATATCGCGTCTGAAGAGCGTTTCAATGATGAGATCGAATGGGATATAGTTAAAAGCGAATCAATGAAATATTACGCTAATATAGTATTGCCGTACGGCGCGCAGGTGCAGGATGCCCTAAAAGCGGTCGAATCCCTGGATATAGATATGATAGCGCCAAGCCATGGCTTAATATGGCGCTCCGGGATAAAAGATATCATAGAGGCTTATAAAAAATGGTCCACTAATACCTGCGATGAAAAGGCTGTTATTGCGTACGATACAATGTGGCATACTACTGAAAAAATGGCAAATGCTATAAATGACGCGTTTACCGCTAAAGGGATAAAAACCGCGCTTAGAAGTCTCCAGGAATATCACATATCAGATGTAATGGCTGATATTCTTGAATCTAAATATATATGCATAGGTTCGCCTACGCTTAATAATGGGATAATGCCTACGGTCGCGTCTTTATTGACGTATATGAAAGGCCTTGCGCCAAAAAACAGGATCGGGATTGCTTTTGGCTCATACGGGTGGGGCGGCCAGAGCGTGGGCGAGATTGAAAAAGCATTTGAAGCGTGCAAATTTCAATTACCATTAAAAGACTTAAAGCTCCAATATATACCCGACGAAAAAGAATTAGGCGAATTAAAGCAAAAAATAATAAACGCAATTCCTTAACTTCACAACAGTGCATTGCACTGTTGTGAAGTTAAGCGGTAAAAAGGAGGGTGGTATGAAATTAAAGGGCAGTAGGACGGAAAAGAATCTTTTGGCGTCTTTCGCAGGGGAATCACAGGCGCGGAACCGATATACCTATTTTGCCAGCGCGGCAAAGAAAGAAGGGTACGAGCAGATATCCGCGATATTCCTTGAGACTGCGGAAAACGAAAAAGAGCACGCAAAGAGGTTTTTTAAGTACTTAGAAGGCGGGGAAGTGGAGATTACTGCTTCATATCCGGCAGGAATCATCGGTAACACGGCGCAGAATCTTGAGGCCGCGGCTAACGGGGAAAACCTTGAATGGACCAAACTTTATAAGGAAGCCGCTGAGATAGCCAAAGAAGAGGGTTTTGCGGAAATAGCTGATCAATTTAAGGAAATATCAGAGGTCGAGGAGGAGCACGAAAAAAGATACAGGAAACTCCTCGCTAACCTTAAAAATAAGTCGGTATTCAAGAAAGAAAAGACCGTGAAATGGAAATGCCGTAATTGCGGGTATGTGCA
>JAHIUV010000224.1 GCA_018817035.1 Candidatus Omnitrophota bacterium
AATATCCCCGGAAGGTTGCGCGGCAATATTATGGAAAGACAGGCTTAAGGCTCCTGAGGCAGCTGAGGTCCTGAAGCTTACCGCAAAAGACCTGATAGGTTTGGGAATAATAGACGGAGAGATATCCGAGCCACTTGGCGGTGCTCACAGGGATCCTGAAAAAACCTCCCAAGCCGTAAAGAAGTGCATAAAAAAAGCATTAAAAGAACTTAAGGCGATCCCTGTTGACAGATTGCTAGAGGAACGCTATCAAAAATTCAGAAAGATAGGCAGTTTATAAGTTTTGCCGAAGTGGCGGAACTGGCATACGCGTCGGTCTCAAAAACCGATGGTCGCAAGGCCTTGTGGGTTCAACTCCCACCTTCGGCACCATCAGGTTTTGTCAGGCACTTGCCGTGCGCGATAAGTGCTCAACGAAGAAGAAAAAAGGGGCTGTAGTGAAGCGGGATCACACGACAATGGCATTGTCGAGTCACGGGTTCGATTCCCGTCAGCTCCACCACTAACTTCACAAACATACAATGCATGATTGTGAAGTTAAGGAGTTTTATGGCGCAAGAGGGGTATTTTTTTAAGGAAATTGAAGCTAAGTGGCAGAAGAGGTGGGAGAAGCAGAAGCTTTTTAAGATGGATCCGGATTCTCCCAGAGATAAATATTATTGCCTCATGATGTTTCCTTACCCCTCCTCCGCGCTTCACGTCGGCCACGGAAGAAATTATATAATCGGTGACGTAGTGGCCCGTTACAAGATCATGCGTAAGTTTAATGTGCTGGCGCCTATGGGCTGGGACGCGTTCGGACTTCCCGCCGAGAACGCGGCGATCAAAAGCGGCATTCATCCCAAAGAATCCACCCTGAATAATATCAAGACAATGAAAAAACAGCTCAATGCCTGGGGTGTAGGCTATGACTGGAGCCGCGAGATAACATCCTGCATGCCTGATTATTATAAATGGACGCAGTGGATGTTTATCCAGCTTTATAAAAAAGGCCTGGCGTATAAAAAGAAGGCTTCGGTAAACTGGTGCCCTTCTTGCCAGACGGTCCTTGCTAATGAGCAGGTCGTGGACGGAGGATGCGAAAGATGCTCTAGCCAAGTCGAGCTGCGCAGCCTGGAGCAGTGGTTTTTTAAGACCACGGCTTATGCCCAAAGACTTTTGGATGACCTGGGTCTTTTAAAGGATTGGCCGGAGCGCGTCAAGACTATGCAAAAAAATTGGATAGGCAGGAGCGAGGGCGTTGAGATAGATTTCAAAGTAGCGGATTCGGATATTACGTTAAAGTGTTTTACCACAAGAGTGGATACTATTTTTGGCGCTACTTATATGGTGCTTGCCTCGGAACATCCGTTGGCCGCTGACTTGGCAAAAGACTCCCAAAATAAAGACGAGATAAAAAAATTCACAGAAGAAGTCAGGAAAGAAAGTCTCTTGGAGAGGGTTTCCGCTGATGCAGAGAAAAAAGGCGTATTTACGGGCAGATATGTGATAAACCCTGTCAATAATAAGAAAATACCCCTTTGGATATCGAATTATGTCCTCATGGAATACGGCACAGGCGCGGTGATGGCAGTGCCGAGCCACGACCAGAGGGATTTTGAATTCGCTAAGAAATATGGCCTTTCGATAATAGTAGTGATAGATAATCCGAAGAAACCTTTGAATGCCGCGGATATGAAAGAGGCATATGTTGAAGATGGCGTAATGGTCAATTCAGGTAAGTTTGACGGGCTTACGAGTGTTGTCGCCTTGGAAAAAATAGCGGATCATATGGAGAAGGAGGGCATCGGCAGGAGAAATATCCATTATAAATTAAGGGATTGGCTGATCTCCCGGCAGAGATACTGGGGAGCGCCTATACCTATAGTATATTGTGATAAATGCGGGATCAATCCTGTAAAAGAATCTGACTTGCCTGTGCTTTTGCCTGAAAAAGTCGAATTCAAGCCGCATGGCGAGTCGCCTTTAAAAGACGCAGTCAAATTTGTGGACACTAAATGCCCTGTGTGCGGCAAAAAAGCACGGCGCGAGATAGATACCATGGATACATTTGTGGACTCAAGCTGGTATTTTTTGAGATATCTTTCACCAAAGGATAACAACAGGCCGTTTGACAGGAAGATCGTCGATAAATGGCTGCCGGTCGACCAGTATATCGGCGGAGTGGAACACGCTATATTGCATTTGATGTATTCAAGGTTTATAGTAAAAGTGCTTTATGATATGGGACACATTGGATTTAAAGAACCTTTTGCCAGGCTTTTTACGCAGGGCATGATCGTAAAAGACGGCGCGAAGATGTCCAAATCAAAAGGTAACGTCGTGAGTCCTGACGCATTGATCGATAAATATGGGGCTGATACTGTAAGGCTTTATACATTGTTCATAGGGCCGCCTGAAAAAGACGCTGAATGGAATGATCGTGGCGTGGAAGGCGCGTGGAGGTTCTTGAACAGGGTATGGCGGCTTGTAGAGGGGTTAGAGACAAGGGACAAGAGACAAGGGACAAGAGACAAGGGACAAGGGGATGATGGGAGTGATGCGGCGAAATCCCTTAAAAGAAAAACGCATTTTACCATAAAAAAAGTCACTGAAGATATGGAAGGGGCTTTTCACTTTAATACAGCCATCAGCGCGATAATGGAATTAGTTAATGAAATTTATTCATCCGGCCTGGAACCCGGAGTGGAGCTAAAAGAGGCTATAGACGCAGTCGTAGTTCTTTTGGCCCCGTTTATTCCTCATATCGCGGAAGAAATGTGGGGAAAACTGGGAAATAAGAAAAGCGTTTTTGAGGCAGAGTGGCCTTTGTACGACGAATCCGCGTTAAGCCAGGACGTAATTACCATGCCTATACAGATAAATGGTAAATTGAGGTCAAAGATCGAGGTTGCCGCAGGCTCAGGCGAAGAAGATATCAGGAAAATAGCGCTTGCGGATCCCGACGTAATAAAATGGACGCAAGGTAAGCCTCCTAAAAAGATCATAGTAGTAAAAGA
>JAHIUV010000225.1 GCA_018817035.1 Candidatus Omnitrophota bacterium
AGCTTCTCAAAGGACAATATTCTTCGAGCGACCGAAGGGAGTCGAGAAGATATGCTAATATCAAAAGGGGTGATTAACATGGATTGTCCTGATGTAAAAATGTTGTCTTTGTATTTGGATGGCGCCTTGGCGGGTGTTGAGCGCGATGCTGTGGAGAGACATTTATCTATATGCGATAAATGTCTTGATATTGTGGTGCTGGCATATGAAGCGCAACGCCGTTCGCGAAAATGCCCGGAGTTTATAAGGGACAGAGTAAAACTTAGGCTTGGCCTGAGGAATAGAAAAGCAGGGCGTGAGTTAAGGTGGCTTGTCGCCGCGTTGGTCCTTTTCGCGCTTTCGTTCCTGGTCAGGAAGTATTTCGCGCAGTTTTTAACGGCTGCCGCTGTCATGGGGTTTAAATGGGTTATGGAAGGCGAAGGCGCCAGGCGGGCGATCATGGTATTTAGAGGTATAGGGCAGAATGAAAAAAAAATTGAAAGAAAATCGCACCCTCCCCTGTCTAATATAATGGGAGGTGATAGGTATGGTGAAGGTGAATAACGGTTTGGAGGTCGCGAGGATACATAGGCTCAATGGTGAGTCAAGCCTCAAGGCCTTTGCGGACGTATCGTTCGCGGGTATGTTCCTTGTCAAAGGACTGAAAGTAGTCGAGGGCAAGAACGGCCTGTTCGTGGGCATGCCGAGAAGAGTGGATAAAGACGGCAAGTGGCACGACGTAGCGTATCCCTTGACAAGAGAGTTCAGGGAGCTGCTAAATGGCATAGTCCTGTCAGCGTACGAAAAGGACGAGTAGGTAAAAAGAACAGCAGTAGGGCCCCTTTAAGGGTGCCCTACTGCTCGAACAATAAGTCCTGAGATTGTCCACCAGAGGCGGACGAAGTCGAGAACCATGAAAATCGTGAACCCTTCTCTTTTAACAAATAGCTTGACAAAGTATATATATTTGTGTATACTTATAGTAGAAGGAAGGTGATTTATTGTGACGGTAATTGTAAAAAAATTATTCAAGCATGGCGGTAGTTATGCCGTAGACATCCCTATGGATTTTGTCAAACATACAAACGGTAATGAAGTTATCTTGGAGTGCACTTCAAAAAAACTAAGCATCCGTTCCAAAACAGAGTTAGATACGATTGAATCAGAGCCTCTCTTTACTGAATTTATCAATGCATTAGCAGTTGACGCCATGAAACACCCGGAAAAACTCCGTGATGTAAAAGAGGTTTGGAACAAGGAATGGGACGATCTCTTAAAAGGTGTTACCGATGATGAGTAATCATCTTTTAAAATATCACGCGTTTTACTATCAGCGGATAGCAAAACTAAAAGATCAAGTAAAAAAACTTCGTAGTAGACTCAGTAATGAAGAATTTAAACAACACGAAATTGTAAAACTTGCCTATCGTATCCGTGAAGCTGACCAAAAAATTATCCCTCAAGATCCAAACCGGCCGGAATACCGCCTAACGGATGGCCTTAAGAAATATCGGCGATATAAACACGGCCTTCAGCGCTATAGAATAATCTTCTGTTTTTCCAGCCAGCCTAGAATCATCCTGTATCTATACCTAAATGACGAAAAGCACCTACGTAAGGCCGGTGATAAAAAAGACCCTTACGAAGAATTCAAAAAACTTGCGGCCAAAAAATATTTCTCACACAATCCGAATGACCCTAAAACCCAAAAGTGGATAAAAAATTATCGCCCATAGGGAAACCAAGCCCCTGCTAAGCTCATTCTAAACGTCGCAAAAGTCCACTTCCTTAAACTACGCGAGGGATATTGTCTTTTGCTATAACTTGACTCCTCGCCTGAGGCGGGTCGCTCGAACAATATTCTTCGAGCGGAGTCCCAAGCTTTATGTTCTCGACAAGCTCGAACAATATTGTCAGGGGCGGAGTCGAGAAGATCTAAAGCCTGGCAGAGCTTCATAATCCTTGACAATAAGGCCATTTAAAGATATACTCTTTGGAAAAAGGAAGGTTTATGTCTAAAAACTTCAAGATAGTCTTAATCTTATTAATAGCAGCCAGCGTTATCTCAGCCGTTATGGCTGTTTTTTCTTTTGTGGGCAAAGAACGCGAGTATATGAAGAGGCTTCTTCTTGAGGATAAATTATCCGCGATACTTAAAGACAAAAAGGGCCTGGAGGATCAGATAGATTCAAGCAAAAAAGCCAAAGAAGAAGCGGAATCAAAGATTAAAAAGATACAGGAGGATATGGCTGATCTGAAAGCCCTTGTAAAGGATGAAAAAGAAAAGAATAAGGACATGTCCCTGGATATATCTGAGAAAGAAGAGAAAATAGAGCGGCTCAAGAAAGATCTTGAGATAGAAAAAAAAGAGAAGCTTACGATCTCGAAGAAGCTGGAAGATATGGAATTTGATTATACTAAGGCGAAGACGGATGCTTCGCGGCTAAAGCAGGAAAAGGAACGACTTGAAAAAAGATTATTCGACCTGAAAGAAAGATCAGTGGACCTGGATACGATAGTTGTTAATCCGGCTTCGTATTCCGCGACGACAAAGTCTGCGGAGCCCGTAAAAGAATTAATGCGCGGCAGGGTGCTTGTCGTGAACAGGGAATATGGCTTTATAGTGATCGACCTGGGAAAGAATGACGGAGTCGAAAAAGGAATAGCATTTGAGGTCAAGGACGTCAGGGATAGCCTGGGGAGAGTGGAAATAGACAAGGTGTATGATACTATGTCTTCCGCGACAGTGCTGCCCGGGGGCGACGTTGGCAGGATGAAGAAAGGTGATCTGGTTATTGAAAGTCGTTAGGATAGTAGTCCCACCCGATAAATCTATATCCCATCGAGCAATAATGCTCGCGGCTATATCAAAAGGCAATACTCTCATAAATAATCTATTGATGGGTGATGATATACTGCGCACCATGGACGCGTTCCGCGCAATGGGTGTTTCTGTAACGAAAAAAAACGCTTCGAATTTTATTGTCAAAGGCGTAGGCATACGTGGTTTGAAAAAACCTTCCAGGTCTTTATATCTTGGTAATTCAGGGACGACTATGAGGATATTGCCCGGGATATTGGCGGGGCAGGATTTTGAGGTTACACTAAAGGGTGACAAGTCGCTTTCGGCAAGGCCGATGAGCAGGATCGTAAGACCGCTTAGGGGTATGGGGACGAAAATTTCCGGGAAGAATATTTTGGCTCGCTCGAACAATATCAAGATTTGTCCGCCTCTTAAAATCAAAGGCGGAACTTTAAAAGCTATTCAGTATAGGTCAAAGATAGCCAGCGCGCAGGTAAAGTCATGTATACTTTTGGCCGGACTTTTCGCGGAAGGCGTGACGAGCGTTACTGAACCTGTTAAATCGCGTGATCATACTGAGCGTATGTTAAAAATATTTAGCTCAAGGCTCAAGACCCAAGGCTTAATGGTTAGTTTAAAAGGCCCTGTTGATTTAAAGTCTCCCGGTAAAATAACTATTCCGGCGGATATTTCCAGCGCCGCTTTTTTTATTGTCGCGGGGATCATCTTGCCGGGCACTAAAATTATCTTGAAAAAAGTCGGGCTTAATCCTACCAGAACGGGTGTTATTGATATATTGAAAAAAATGGGAGCTGATATTAAGATCGGGAAAAGATCCGGAAAATTTGAGCCTCAGGGTGACATTGTTGTCAGATCAGGAAAATTGCGCGGCGTTGTAATTACCTCTAAAGAGGTTGCGCGCGCTATTGACGAGATACCTATAATAATGACAGCGGCGTGTTTCGCGAAAGGCATCACAAAGATACACGGCATAGGCGAATTGCGCGTAAAAGAAACTGACCGCGTAAAATCAATGGTCACTAATTTGCGCAAAATAGGAGCTGACATCAGGCTCGAAAAAGAATCTATTGTTATTCACGGCGGAGCTTCGCTTCACGGGGCTACGGTATCCAGCTTTGGCGACCATCGGACAGCAATGAGCATGCTTATCGCCGGGCTCGCCGTAAAAGGTAATATAAAGGTGACGGGTCTGGAATGCATAAATAAATCTTTCCCGGGGTTTCAAGGGTTGCTGAAAAAAAGCTTTTATAGTACATAAGTTGTAACTTCTCGACTCCGTCCGCCTAAGGTGGACTCCGCTCAAAGAATACCTGAATATTGTTCGAGCGAGGCCGAAGGCCGAGTCGAGAACCGATGTTTCTATATTGTATATATATTTTAATTTGACAAAGATATAACCCTTTGGTAGAATTAGACATAATTAGAGAGGTGCGGAATGATACGATTTTTTAAATTATTAAAAAAAGGCATTGATTATGTACTTGGGTTTTTTTCCAATGATATGGGTATTGACCTGGGTACGGCTACGACGCTTGTCTATGTAAAAGGACAAGGGATAGTGTTGTGCGAACCTTCAGTTGTCGCTATACAAAAAGGTGTGCGCAGTGTATTGGCAGTAGGGTCTGAGGCAAAGCGCATGCTGGGCAGGACCCCCGGAAACATTATCGCGATAAGGCCCATGAAAGACGGCGTTATAGCTGACTTTGAGATAACAGAAGATATGCTGAGGTATTTTATAAAGAAAGTCCACAATCGCCGCGTATTTGTCAGGCCGCGGATGGTAATCGCTATCCCGTCAGGCATTACAGAGGTGGAAAAGCGCGCGGTCAAGGATTCAGCGGAGCATGCCGGGGCGCGTGAAGTTTATCTTGTTGAGGAACCGATAGCCGCGGCTATCGGGGTAGGCCTTCCGATCCAGGATCCGGGCGGCAACATGATCATTGATATCGGCGGAGGCACGACTGAGATAGCGGTAATATCGCTTGCGGGTATCGTGTTCTCGCGTTCCATACGCATCGGCGGCGACGAGCTGGACGAGGCGATAACAGAGCATTTAAAGAAGACTTATAATCTGATGATAGGGGAGCGTACCGCCGAAGATATTAAGATAAGAATAGGTTCCGCTTATCCTCTTGAGGAGGAATTGACAATGGAAGTGCGCGGTAGGGACCTGGTAGCCGGACTTCCTAAGACCATTACTGTTTCTTCAGAGGAAATAAGGGAAGCGATTACCGGAACTATCGCGGCGATACTTGAGGCGACAAGAATGACTCTCGAGAGGACACCGCCGGAACTTTCAGCTGATCTTATAGAACGCGGTATTGTTTTAGCCGGAGGCGGTTCGCTTTTACGGGGCATTGATAAGCTCATAAGCGAGGAAACCGGACTTCCTGTTCATATTGCCGAAGACCCGACTACCGCGGTCGCTATCGGCACAGGCAAGGTATTAAGCGAGATCCGTTATCTGAAAAAAGTAACAGTCCGCTCAAAACTAGAGTTCTAAACTTCAGTGTGTGGAAAAACCAGAAAAATACCCTTCCTTTTTAACAGCGTTTATAGTCATAATCGGCATTGTATTCCTGTCTCAAGTTTTTTCTAATGATTTCCGTATAAAAATATTGAATATATTTCGCGGGCCGTTAAAACTCGTCTCAGGCCTTTCGTATGTCCTGCGTGATGTCGCCGGCTTCAAAAACTCAAGAGACGAGAACCGAATATTAAGGGAGAATATAGATAATCTTGAAAAGCAAGTTTTGGACCTTAAGGAATTTGACCTGGAGAATAAAAGGCTCAGGGAGCTTTTAGGTTTCAGGGATTCGTCAAAGGATCGTAAATTCGTGCCCGCGATGGTCATAGCCAGGGATCCTTCAGGACTGATAGAGTCAGTTATTATCGACAAAGGTAAAGGGGACGCGGTGCGGAAGGATATGGCGGTCGTAAGCGGAAATGCCCTTGTCGGAAGAGTGCGTGAATCAGGTCATAGCATTGCCAGGGTACTTTTGATCACGGATGTTGATTCTGTCGTCAGCGCTATAGCGCAGCGCACAAGGGATGAGGGAGCTGTAACAGGGAACGGCCGCGACAGCCTTATAATGAAATACGTTGATCTGACTTCTGACATTAAAGAAGGCGATGAGGTTATTACGTCGGGCTTTGGCGGTATATTTGAGAAAGGTATTTTAATAGGCAAGGTTCTTTCCGTGCGAAAGGACGCGAACGGCCTTTATCTTAACGCGATCATAAAGCCGGAAGTAAATATAGAGCATCTGGAAGAAGCGCTGGTAATGCGATAAGTGTAAAGTATAGGCAGGTAATATTCTTCGAGCGGAGTCCCGAAGTATCGGGACGTAGTCGAGAAGCAAAAGCATTAGTTCTCGACTCGGCCTTTGGCCTCGCTCGAACAATATTGTTTAAACAAAGTCCTGAGCTTCTCAAAGGGCAATATTCTTCGAACGACCGAAGGGAGTCGAGAAGCACTCGACTCAATGCTCTTTGCTCTGACGCTCTATCGTTATGGATACTAAGGAGACGCGGATGTTTTTTGTTTGGGTGGTTTTGATAGGGGTTTTGCAAATGACGGTGCTTAGGGATGTGAATCTTCTCGTGGTGTTGGCTATTTTCGCGGGTTTGCGAAAAGGCGCGACAATGGGGTTGATCTTAGGCGCGTCTATAGGATTATTTTCCGGGATATTATCAGGGGCGGCGTTCGGATTGAACGTAGGGCTTTACGGCGCGTTAGGTTTTCTATCGGGAATAGTCAAGGCCCGCATATTTTACAAAGAAGATATTCTTATGGAAGTAGTGTTTTCATTCTGTGGCGTAATTTTATTTTACGCGCTGTATTTTATTTTGACAAAGACCGCCCAGGCGCCTATTCTGTCTACGGCTTTATTTTCCGCGGCCCTCTCGCCGATACTC
>JAHIUV010000226.1 GCA_018817035.1 Candidatus Omnitrophota bacterium
CGGGGGTCTACTATCGTTACTCCTGCCTCCATTATGCGATCTAATGTCCTCTGCCTTACTACCTGCTCTGCCCTGATCAGGTCTTTGCGCGTATTAACGCCTAAAAACTCTTCCGGGTCATCAGTTGAAACAGAGTCGACTGCGGAATTTGACTTCGCGAGTATTTCTATTACGTCCGTAAGATAATATTCCTTTTTTCTATTGTCCGGCCTTACACTTTCCAGGGCCTTAAAAAGAGTGTTCTTGTCAAAACAATATACGCCTACGTTTATCTCCTCGATAACCTTGTCGTAGATCGACGCGTCGATCTCTTCCACTATTTTTATTATCTTGTTGCTTCCCGAGCGCACTATCCTGCCATATCCGGTGGGATTTTTAAGGTCAGCGGTAAGAAGCGTGCAGGCCGACCGCGCGGACAGGTGCCTTTGGACCGCTTTATTTAATGTCTCCGGCGTCAAAAGAGGCGTGTCCCCGCATAATATCAAAACCGAATCCACATTTTTGTCTTTTAAAATCATTTTTTGCGTCTTCATCACGGCGTCCCCTGTACCGAGAAGCCTGTCCTGTTTGACGCATTTAACTTCCGGCAAACTTTTTTCCACCAGATCAGACTTATGGCCCACAACAGCGATGATCTTTTCCACGCCTATAGCCTTTGCCGCGTCTATGGGATATTTTATCATCGGCTTACCGCAAATAGGATGAAGGACCTTTGGCGTAGAGGACTTCATCCTGGTCCCCTCACCTGCCGCAAGTATTATCATAGCGATGTTTTTCATGTATTATCTCTTCTGTTTATTCTGCTGCCTGTGAAACTTTTTTAATCTTCAGGATTTGCCTGGCTTAAAATCATCAACCTAATCATCAACCTAATCATCAACCAATTGACAGCCACATTTGTATTAACAAACTATATCAAAACGTAATGCAATGCCCTGCCTTCGCCTACCGACTTAATTACTTTAAGGTCAATAAGCTTGACCAATTCTTTATGGACAGCCTGGGCAGAAATTTTAAACAATCCCTGTAAATCCTTATTAGTCACTCTACCATTAATATTAATACTTTCAACTATTTTCATCTGCTTTGGCGTAAGAGTGATTTGCGGCTTTTCTGCGCTTTTCTTCTTGGAGCCGACTTTTAAAACAGCATCCTTGGCTTCTTTAACCGAATAGCTGACTCCACCGGAAAAATATTCAAGCCACTTTGTAATGTCACCTTTATTTTGCTGAGCAGTTTTCAAAGCCGCGTAATATGCCTGCCTGTCCCTATCATAAAAATCATCCAAAGCAAAAATTCTTTTGTGGTCGAAATCGCTTAAATATAAAATAAGAGCGGCGAGCAATCTTGCGGTACGCCCATTACCATCAATAAAGGGGTGGATCCTTGCTATTTCGTAATGAACTATAGCTGCCAACAGAACAGGGTTAATTACCCAAGCCTTATCAAGATTAAGCCAATCTATAAATTCTTGAATGAGTTGCGGCACTTCTTCTGTTTTAGGCGGCATATATTCGACGACCTCTTTAAAAGTCGTGCCGTCAAAAATTCTTTTGCCGACAAAAACCTGCCTATTTCTAAAAACTCCCGAATCGGTAATATTCTGCATGACATTTTTAGTCAGAATACGATGAATATTTAATAAATCAGCTACTCTAATTTTTCCTTTTTCTGCAAGAGCCGGAATTTTGTCTAACGCTTCTATGTAATTTAAGACCTCTTGTTTGTCCTTATTTGTAGCGGTAACATCTTTGCCCTCAGATAATGCCTCAACTTGCTCAAGGCTTAGCTTATTGCCCTCGATTGCGGTTGATGAATGAGTATTGCGCAATCGCGCCTGCCGTCTTAATTTCGCTTCCCATTTAGGGACTAAATGCGCCTGCTCGATAACCTCACGCGCTGATGCGATTGCTGTAAGATTATTTAAAATTTTATCAGTAATAGTGTATTTTAGAGTAATTGGCATAATATTTGACCGTCCGCCTTAGGCGGACTCTGACATCCCGAAACTTCGGGATGGCTGGGACGTGTGGATTCGAACCACAATAACGAGATCCAAATTCTCGTGTCCTACCATTGGACGACGTCCCAAATTTTGCCAAGCAAAATTTGATCCTGAGCGGCCCTGTTTTTTTAAGGCTCTTAAATGCCCTCTGGTTTCTTTTTATCCGCTTCGTACGCCGCCAGAACTTTCTTCTGGATATCTTCCCTGCAATGGACGGTTATAGGATGGGCGGTGTCTTTATGTTCCGACTGTCGCGCGTCATGCTCTGCCTCAGGAGTCATCGTCACTGTCCCTTTCGCGGGGATACCGGAACCGCATTCATTACAGAATTTACTCCTGACTTCATTTTTATGTCCGCATTTAGGGCAAGGGTCTTTCATTCTGCGCGAAGGCATCGCCACAAAAAGCCCGGTCTTACCTTCTATGATCTTTATGCTCCTCACGACAAAGGCGTTATCAATGGTTATGGTTGCGTATGCTTTTAATTTGCTCTTGAGCCCCTCTCTTGGAAATATCCTGACCTCAGTTATCTCCATAGATACCTCCTTTATAACTTGCCGCTAAAAATGTACAGCGCCCGTTTTTTTTAGGCAGCCTCTCAAAGACACGCATCGCCTCTTCTCTATTTTTAAACGTGCAAAAGACCGAGGAACCGCTCCCGGATAAAAAACCATGACCGGCGCCGGCGTTCCGCAATAAAGACTTTGCGTCCTCTATAGGACCGGCGTATTCATCGAGCACTTCTTCAAAAGCATTATAATAATTTTCGTTCAATAAGGCGCTGTCACCTTTTTTGACCGCGTGGATAACTTCTGCGATATTCTTACCTGCGGAACGGCGTCCGCGGCTATCCAGTCTTTTATACATCTCAGCCGTTGAGATCGCGATATCCGGTTTTATTATTATGTGTGAAAAAGAAAAATCCGCGTCCACAGGCTCTAATGATTCCCCTGAG
>JAHIUV010000227.1 GCA_018817035.1 Candidatus Omnitrophota bacterium
CTTCGGGACAAGCTCGAAGAATATTGTCCATGCCTTTGCTTGGAGTTAAATATTGTTCGAGCGAAGCGCGGACAAGCTAAAAGAATATTGTCCTTCGACAGGCTCAAGACTTTGCTTGGAGTTAAATATTGTTCGAGCGAAGCGCGGACAAGCTAAAAGAATATTGTCCTTCGACAGGCTCAAGACTTTGCTTGGAGTTAAATATTGTTCGAGCGAAGTCCGCCAGAGGCGGACGAAGTCGAGAACCGTAATAAAATCTTTATCAAATAAAAGTCAGCAAACTATTTTACAATATCATCCCACTCGAACAAATAAATCCACAATGCTTCGTTGACTCATAGAGGAATAACAATGCATAAGTTTTATTGTGATTTTAGTTTTCTTAAGTAATCCAAGAAAAAGGCGTATACGCTTATCAACAAAAATGACAATAAGCCTGCCACAAACATTTTTCTTGGTGTCTGCCTTGATTCTCTGGTTCCGGGAATAGCCGGATCCAGGATCTTTACCATGGGTTTTTTGGGCGTAATGTCTAACTCCATATTGATCTTATCAAGATTTAATACAGCGAAATTAGCTATTTTTTGTATAAGAACCGGGTCTTGTCCGGTTACTTTGACTATGAATGTGCCTTTTATGTCAGCAGTGTCTATTTTATACCTGAATTTAGGCTTTTTATTAAGGCTAAACTGATCACTGATATCTTTTGACATACGCCTGCTATTAAGGAGCGGGGCGATAATGTCAGTGGAAGAACTGCCGCTAAGACCTGAGATGCCTAAAAACTTTCCTAAAGAACCTTGAGTAGACGAGCCTTCATCTGTCGAAAGGAGCGTGACTGTCGAAACATACGTAACAGGCATCATCAAAGAAAAGCACATCGTGAAGAACATGGAAATGATCATCACAAGTATGATTTTCCTGCCCCATTTTTTATACATGTTTATGTAGTATAGAATGTTAAAGTCGTATTCCATATTAGCTCCTTTTTAAATTAATCCAACGCCGCTATGATGCCTACTCCTATTGCTATGCGTGATAACATCTCAACTGTATCCCTTAATATCTGTCCGGGTGGTGTCCAGTATTTGAATTCCTGGGGGACTACTATGGTTGAGCCTTGGCTGACTGCCTTGGACATCATAAATTTACTGACAGCTTCACCGTTGGCCTTTATTATGTAAATACCTTTTCTGTCGGCGTGCTTTGTCAGACTGCCTGTTTTTCTTATGTAGTATTCCACGCCTTTACCGTATTCATAGGGGATAGACGCGGGATTATTTACACTGCCCATCACAGTAATAGCCGAAGGTGTCTGTGGGATATTTAACGCGTCGCCATCCTCGAGTAAAATATCATACTTAGTGCCTTTCATCGCGCCTACGGGCTTCATCTTTATTACCATGCGGCCGTCCAATTCAACCGATGAAATATACTCGAGCATTTCTTTTCTCATGGACATGGACTCTGATAATAATCCCGTATCTAATGACGCGCCTGTCCGCAATAAAACCGACTGCTGTTCTTCCAGGATAGTCCTTTGTTCCCTCTCAAGAAAAGATTGTCTCATTTTTTCCTGAATTTCTTTTATACTTTTACGCGTAAATACCGTGCCGTCTAAGAATACCTCATCCGTAAAGCCTCCGGCTCTCTCTATTAAACTGCTGAGCCTCTCGCCTTTTCTTATGGAATATGTGCCCGGGAACCTTACCTCGCCTTTAACAGTAACTATGCTCCTCTCAGTAAGCTTAGGCTCTGATTTTACAAGAAGCGCGTCGCCTGAATGAAGCATAATATCTTTATCTATGAGGATATTAGAAGGAGAAACAGTTTTTATGCCTATCTCGCGCACAACAGGTTGTTCTCCCGGGATAATATGGAATAACTCACCGCCCCTTACTATCTCGTCTGACTTTACGCCTCCTGCCCTGAATATAAGGTCAGTAATGGTCATTTCCGGGGTAAGCTCATATTTTCCCGGCCTGTTGACAGCGCCTTCGATCTCCACAAAAGAAGGCGGGTTTATTTCGGATTCGGAATAAGTAAGCAGGATGTCCCACTCATCCAGTTCAATATCTTCTTTTTCATCTCCCATTTCTATGGCTCCGAGATCAATGGGTATTATCTGCCGGGTCCTATCCTTAGTGACCCTGGCTATTTCAGCCCTTGACATGTAAGTGCCGGGTAAAAATCCTTTTGCCCTGTTTACCAGGTCGCTTACTGTCATGCCTTTTGCCAGGGCATAGTCTGCCGGGCGCTCTACGTTACCGATAACTGATACAAAATTATGCTTTAGCCTGACGACCGGTGAGACCATGACCATGTCGCCGTTCTTCATATTGATATTATCAAGGGAGAATTTTCCCATATCAGAATGTTTTAGCTCTATGTCGACCATCACGCGTCGTTCATTGTTTTCAATGCGTTCTACCTGGAGCCTCTGCAGGTCTCCTGTGGGAGTAACGCCTCCGGCAAAGTTAAGCAGGTCCTGTAAAGCTATCTCGCTCTTTGTCTCGTATATGGCGGGGCGTTTTACATTGCCTGTAACAGCCACTACGTCTCCTATCGGCTGGACAAAAACAGTGTCTCCTGACTGGACCCTTGAACCTTCGGGCATTTTACCGTTCATCAACAGGTCGTAAAGATCCACTGCTTCTTCTTTTCCGTCGGAATGTATTATTTTTATCTTTCTTAATGTACCGAGCCTGGTAGGGCCTCCGCATGCATAAAGCGCCTGGAAAACTGTTGACTGTGAAGGGATGTTATAAGAACCCGGTTTTTTTACCTCTCCCATTACGTAAACCTGTATAGCGCGCAGTTTACCCATGGAGACGTCGACTTTAAAATTAGTATAAAACTGATTTAACCTGTCTTTTATTTTATTCTCTGTTTCCTCAAACTTAAGTCCCCATACGTAAAGCGGCCCTGCCTTGGGAAGCATGATCTTTCCCTCCCTATCCACCTCGACAGGCATGGTTTCCTGGACACTGCCCCAGATATTTATGACCAGCGTGTCTCCCGGGCCGATGACATAATTAGGGCCTACTGGGACCACCGCTGTTTCAACGTCGGTATTGGAAGAAAACGTAGAACCTGAAGAAGGCATGAACGCTGTCTTGAGCATGCCTAATGTGGCCAGCGCTTCCGTTGATTTGCCGAGAATATTGGATTTTTGCTCTTCTTTTTTCTGCTTTTCTTCGTCGGAAATAAAGAACAGGTCATAGCCAAACTGTTTTAATTCTTTTGATACGCCGAAAGGTATGACCTTTGAAAAACTCGTCTCTATGGCTGAAGGTTCCTCTTGGAACAGGAAGCCCTTCATTAGCTTTCTTTCCTCTATCACATCGCCTTCGGGGAAGAACTCGTGCCCGTCGTAAGGGCAGGTTAGTTTCTGCCTGAGTTCGTACTGAGGCTGTTCTGTCATTTCTAATCCGGAAAAAGCAAGGTTCTGGGAAGGCGCCCTGGGAAGCGCCTTAACCTCTCTCTTCTTCTTTAAAAACTCAGATAACGCTTTCTTGTCTTTTATATTAGCGAGATCATTATCTTCCGCCAATGTATCGTTATCTTCTTTTTCACCTAAGTCTTTAGATATTTCGTATTGTACCCAGTGCGAATGAGGGCTTTCTTTGCCGGGCATGTAATAAAACTCCATGCCGCAGCGCGGACAACGGGCCTTTTTATATGTTATGGCTTTATAATCCAGAGATTCGTCGATTTTGTTTTTCTTTTGGGAATATTCAGCCCCTTCGTAAGAAAAAAGATCAGACGGCAGGGCTGTGCCGGTCAAAAACACTAAACACAACATTATAATCATCCTTTTAAACATGTGACCCTCCTTTAACATTCTTTTCGAATCTTTCCAAAAGTTTATAGTGGGTTAATTTAATCTTATCGTAGATCTTTAATGCCTGCTTTTCATCATAGATATGAGAAGTCTTATTTCTGTCCTCCAGCATGTCTATCCATGCATCACCGTCTTTATCATTGATAAGCTTTGACTTAAAAGCCTCTTTTATTACAACACGCGGCGTTTCCGCTTCAACGCCGTTAAATTTTAATATGGCCCTTGCCAATTTCCATGCCAGTTCAAATGTAAATTCAAATCTCTGTATTGTGCCGTCAACTATGATACTTCCTTTTGACAGGTCTTCGCTTAATGCCTGGGCAAGGCGTTCCATGGCCTTTTTAAAATCAGTATAAAGATTTTTAATCCTCTCCATAAATAACCCTTCCCTTTCTTAAAATATCATCTTTTAGTTTATCTTTGTCTATATTGTAAAAATTAAGCACGTCAAATTTTAGCGGTGTCTTTAAATTTTCCTCCAGGTCATTCTTTACCATATTTATATCTTTATCCGTCCATGCCCTGCCGAAAATGGCAATATCTATATCTGATGACGCTCGAAAATCAGTTCCTGTCCGTGAACCGAAAACCATTATCTTTTCCGGCTTCTTGTATTTTAATATCACGTCTATTATGTCGTCCAACAGGGATTTTTTTAACCCTTTAATCTTATCCATACCAGGTAATTTCTCCGAGCCAGCCTTATTCCTCCTGTTCGAGGCTTAGCCTCGAACAGATACTTATTAAAATCTCCTTGTTGCCTCTACGCCTATTATGTGATTCCTTGCTTTATTTATGGTGTTATCATAATTTTCTATATCTTCAAACTCATAGAAAACGTTTAATTCCACATTATGTATATTATACATATTTATAGCATCATTTACATTAAATTCCATGCGCATTTCATTTATAGTCTCTATATTGGATAAAGTAAGCCCCCGCCGCTGGTGACTGAACGTGACGCTCATTTTATATTCGTTAGGGAGATTGAATATCCCCGCTACCGCGATTTCTTCTGAATCCGCTCCCAGGAAATGGCCTATCACGCTCCCTCTGTGGGTATAACCTGACGCGTACTTAAAATGTGTATACCATATCCTGTTCAGTTTGGCGAATTCGATCTTACCGTCAAAGCCGGGTATCTTAAATACATCACTAAGATAGATCCCGGTTATTGACGCCAGGTCTATGGGGATATTACCGGCTTCATCCTCACCGCCCCATTCCGTATATATCTTCGCGCCTGTCGCTATCGGCAGGAATCTGTCTATGTCGCGGATGAACAGCTGTATGTCCCCTGATATTATATGGTTTTCGATTTCCGTGCCGCCTCCTGCCGCGCTGAATACCAGTGACGCTGAGCTCCAAAAATCGGCAAATCCTAATTTTTTAACACCTTTTCCTCCGTGCATCAGTATGTGGCCAAACCCGAATTTCAAAAAATTCCACGGGGTATAGTCGAGCCTCCAGCCTGTTATAAAGGCATTGGGCACGGCGCGGTTATCCTCGAGCCTTGATATGAACATCTGGGCGTTAAACCTGCCGATTTTCCTTAATATAAAAGGTAAGCGAAAAGGATAAATATTATTCCACTTTACCATGTCCAGGGGAAAGGCATTGTCAGATAAAAGTAGTGTTCCTCGAAAACCCGGGCCCCACCACATAGGGCTTCTGCCTGCCGAGAGCTCCATATTAAAGCTCGGGTGGCTGAACCTTATGCCGCCCTCCTCTATGTCAATGTCGGTATCGTCAGGCGAATATCTTATGCCGGGAGTAATGGCTATCGCGAAGAAATTAGCGGCTTTTGCCCATTCTCTTATTTTAACGCGCAGGTTAAATCCGTCTCTGAGTTTCCAGCCGTCCTTGTTTTCAAAGAGCCTTGTATCGGAATCGAGTTTAGCGTAGGCTTTTTCAACCTTTAATTCCGGTTTTCCGAATACATATTCACGCGGGCCGTCCTCATCTACTGAGGCAACGTCCACGCCTATGGTAACCAGTTCTTCCCTGAATTCATCTACCAGGTTATATAAAAGCGTCTCAAAGTATTCCTGTTCAGCCCAGTCAA
>JAHIUV010000228.1 GCA_018817035.1 Candidatus Omnitrophota bacterium
AAAATAATTAACCGAAAGGTAATTTCTTTTATGATTATAAAGTCTGTTGTTTTTTCTGTATACTCTTCTTCTGTCGATATAATCTACTCCGCCGTCCCCTCTTAACAATCCCGCCAAGATATTCCTGCGATAAACTAACGGCAATCTAAGCAAAGCATCAGGAACCTTCATAGTGTAAGAATCAACTCCGCACATAAGTATATCTCTTATTAAGATCCCAAATATAAAAGATGAGACTTTTATGCAAACGCTATGCCATTTCCTGGAATTATATTCAGAACATCTAAAACCCATGTTACCTAATATGCTTTTTAAATCATCCGTATACTCTTTTTCGTCTCTATTGAAAGAAAACCTAACCCTTGTTGCTTTTACTCCTTCGGATGTAACGCATCCTTCGCTTAAGTAATATCCTATCAAACGGCAAAACCCCTCATCTACTCGGATAAAAGCCGGGGCTTTAACCAAAGAAGGGCCCCTGCCTGTGCAAAGCAATATTTTTTCCGAACCGATCCCCTTCAGCTTATTTTTCAAAAGAGCATAGCATTTAAAAGGAATTTGATTGGTTCTGTAACATTCATGATAATCCCTGACTTCATTTTTAAGCAATGGTGTAATAATTTCTCTATATTGTTTCCAGTCGGAACCAATAAGCTCGACCCTGATCTTATCTTTTACAGGATTATCAGAGTTGATAATATGTTCCGCTATGTCTATATTTTTTGCGTCTTTAGGAAAAAAAGCTTCGTCAGGCATATGGTTCATTAAAGGTAACTCATCTTTGGGCTTTAAGTCCTTGGCAAGCACCATGGAAAGTTTTCCGTTTTGCATCAAAAGAGGATGCTTATCGGTAACTTTTATAACACGTCCTTCTTCTGTTTTTATACTAAAAGATTTTCCTTCGTAATCCCTTTCCGTTAAACATTTTATTTTCTTAAAAATCATGTTTTTGGTTTTCATGTCTATCGAAAGTGTATGCAGATCTTCCGGAAAAATAAAAAGAATATCTTTATAGTAAACTTTTTTTATGGTTGGTTCTTGCTTCAATTCAGAGAAGATATCCCCTATTTTCATAAAATCAAATCTATTATTATTTTTTATTAAAATATATTCCTCTCGGCTTAGGCAGTGCCCCCCCAGGCCGGGGCCCGGATAGAACGGCATAAAACCAAAAGGTTTTGTCTTGGCGGCGTCTATGATCTCCCATATATCAAGGTTCATTTTATTGCACATGATCGCCAATTCATTTATCAGGCCGATATTGACCGCGCGGAAAGTATTTTCCAATAATTTTACCATTTCCGCCGAACGTGTGCTCGAAACAGCGATGACTTCTTTTATTATCTGGGAATATAATAATTTAGCGATTTCTGTGCAAGTTTCCCCTACCCCGCCGACTACTTTAGGGATGTCCTTTGTTTTGTACCTGGGGTTTCCCGGGTCTACGCGCTCCGGGGAGAATGCCAGGCAAAAATCTTTGCCTACCTTGAGCCCGTCAGCGCTCAGTTTGGTCAGTATGACTTCTTCTGTGGTTCCGGGGTAAGTAGTGCTTTCGAGGATCACCAGCTGGCCTTTTCTTATATTCGCCGCTATATCCTCTGTCGCGGAAAGTATGAACGAGATATCAGGCTCTTTTGTCTTCCTTAGGGGCGTGGGGACACAGATAATAATGACGTCCATTTTATTTAACAGTGATTTTTTGGATGTAGCGGATAATTTTTCCGAGGAGACAAGGCTTTTTATTTCAGCGGAAGGCACATCAAGTATATAGGAACAGCCTTTCTGTATCTCAGAAATCTTACCTTTATCATTCTCAAATCCCGTTACGTCAAATCCCTTTTTGGCGAATTCAACCGCGAGAGGAAGCCCTACATAACCAAGCCCGATTATGCCGATCTTCGCCTTTTTTCCCTTGATCTTTGACCTTAATTCATTCATCATTTTAATCACCTATAAATAATCTTCTTGAAGGAACGCACCATATATCAGGCTCGCTGATCTTTTCGATCGCATTCCCTGTGTATATTACCATGCCTCCGCGCCACTTAGAACCAAAAGCAGAAGCTATCTTTCTCAGGGAAGTGCTGTCCTTACTCGCGATGGTTGCCCTGGATTTTATCTCAATCCCGATTATTCCCTTTTTTGTTTCCAATATAATATCGACCTCAAGTCCTGAACGCGTCCTGTAAAAATAAATATTGCAGTCTCTCTGCGCTGTCTTTATCCATTTTACTATTTCCGAGACTACCATTGTTTCATATATGTCACCCGAAAGGCCTTCCCTGCGGCTTGATATTTGCCTTAAAAGCCCAATGTCCAGCCAATAGAGTTTTGGGCTTTTTACGACAGAACTGGTAATATTCTTATAATAAGGCTGAAGAAGTATGACCTGATAAGAAAGATCAAGGTATTCCATGTACCTTTTTGCCGTATCCACGCTTACCGAGGCATCACGCGCGATCTCGGAATAATTCAATAAATTTCCGGATCTTAAGGCAGATAACCTCTGGAACTTCCTAAAAGGCTCCAGATCGTCGAGCCGCGCCAGGTCAGAAAGATCCCTTTCAAGATAAGTATATTCGTAATCCTTAAGCCATTTCCATTTTTCTTCGTCGGATAACTGAAGGAGCGCGGGCATTCCTCCCCATCTCAGCAAATAGTCTTCCGCCTCACAATGGCTTAAATAATCTTTGTCTATCAATACTCCTTTTACGCTTTTCAGAACAGAGCTAAACCCGTCCTCTGAAAAAAATCTGTCTATAAGAGGCCTCTTAGGATCAATCCCCGAAGAACCGCGGTAGATTTCACTCATAAGTAAAGGCCATAATTCATAGATCCACGCGCGGCCCGCTAATGATTCGCGTATCTTTTTTAAAAGCAAAATCTGGCTGGATCCAAGCATTAGCGAAAAAGAAATGCCTTTTTCGTCATACGAGTATTTTATCTTTTCAAAAACAACAGGTTCTTTCTGCGCTTCATCTATAATAGCGTTCCCTACATCTTTTGACCAAGAAGCAGACGAAACAGCCCTCAGAGATTCCCTGTTTTCCGGAGCATCAAGATTTATGTATCTCAGGTCAGGATAATTAAGCTTTGAAAGAGTGGTCTTGCCTGTTTGCCTGGCTCCTGTCAAAATAACAAGACGGTTTGTTTTCGTATCAGGCAAAAATCCCTTTAAAAATCTATATTTCTGTATTTTTTCGCTCATAATCGTAAATTATACAGGATATTTTAAGATATTTCAACATATTTAACTCTTAATAAGATCCTTCCACCATTTTCTGTTATCCACATACCACGCTATTGTTTCCTCTATGGCTGTGTCAAAATCTTTTTTGGGCTTCCAGCCTAATCTCTTTATCTTCGCGGAATCCAGTGAATAACGCCTATCATGGCCGAGCCTGTCAGGGACGTACTTTATCATGCTGTATGTTTTTCCGAGAAGTTTTAGTATTGCACGGGTAAGTTTTATATTGGGGAGTTCGTAACCTCCGCCGATATTATAGATCTCCCCGGGCCTACCTTTATGCAAAACTACGTCTATTGCCCCGCAGTTATCCATGACATACAGCCAGTCACGGACGTTCATGCCGTCACCGTACAGCGGGATCTTTTTATTTTCAAGCAGATTGGTAATAAAAAGTGGGATGACTTTTTCCGGGAACTGGTATGGCCCGAAATTATTGCTCGAGCGCGTTACTATCGCGGGGACTTTAAAAGTCGTGTAATACGCGAGCGCCAGATGGTCTCCGGCTGCTTTTGAGGCGGCGTAAGGGCTGTTAGGGTGCAAAAGGCTTGTTTCTTTAAAAGACCCTTTCTGGACACTGCCGTATGTCTCGTCAGTCGATATTTGCAAGAATCTTTTAAGTTTATTTTTCTTAGCCGCGTCCAGAAGAACCTGTGTGCCGTGGACATTGGTGCGAATAAAATCAAAAGCGTTATTTATAGACCTGTCTACATGGGATTCGGCCGCTAAGTTCAGGACAGCGTCACAGCCTTTCATCAGCCTGTCGACGAGCTTTTGGTCGCATATATCGCCTTTTATAAACTTGTAGCGCCTGTTTTTCTCAATATCCTTAAGATTTTCGCGCCGGCCGCAATAAGTAAGCTTATCCAGATTTATAATTTTATAAGATGGGTGCTTTTCGAGCATATACCGGATAAAATTAGACCCGATAAACCCGCATCCGCCTGTGATCAGTAATCTCATGTTCACCTTTTATACGTCTTCTCGACTTCGTCCCGATATTTCGGGACTCCGCTCGAAGAATATCCAATATTGTTCGAGCGAGGCCGAAGGCCGAGTCGAGAACTAAAAGTCTACTCCCGCAATGACGCGGACAAGCTCAGGACTCTGCTCGAAGAATATCCAATATTGTTCGAGCGAGGCCGAAGGCCGAGTCGAGAACTAAAAGTCTACTCCCACAATGACAAGGACAATCTCAGGACTCTGCTCAAAAAATATTGTTCGAGCGAAGTCCGCCGGAGGCGGACGGAGTCGAGAACTAAAAGTCTACTCC
>JAHIUV010000031.1 GCA_018817035.1 Candidatus Omnitrophota bacterium
AGGGTCTATGGAAGGAGAAATCAAAAATTGCCTGATGGGTAATTTACGCGAAAAATCCGGGGCAGAAAATACTGCTGAATCGTACTGAATGATAAAATCCATAAGAAATCTCCAAACTTTTTCATTGGGATTGCTCACATCAATATGGCAACGCCAAAGCCATTTATTAGCGGCTTTCTTTTTTATCAAAGCTATCGGCTGAGGATCATGGACAAAAACTATATCTCCATAGGTGTTAACGCTTTCAATATTCTGCTGGCTTGTCTCCATAAATATCTCAAAATCCCTCTGGGTTATCTCTTCGGCTCTGCCATGTAGAGCGTTATGGAATTTCTTGGTAACTGCAAAGAACTGCTCTCCACCCTTTATGAAGTCCCATTTCGTATCTACGCCTAACTCCCTCAGCAGCGGGACCATGCGGTTCAATATTTCAGCGACACCGCCGCCCACCGGAGTAGAATTGATATGCTGAATAACCTTGCCTTTCAACCGCTCGCCAAGCGATCTCAAATCGTCAACAACAGCCTGCCCCACTAAGGGAATATACTCTTCTATTTTTGCCATCTAATCGATTATCCTTCCTTCAACTGTTTGTATGATCTTCCTTCTTAGATCCTCTAAAGTGCTCGTATAAGGATCAAAACTTGAAATATTATTTGCCAATCTCTTATCTCCCAGAGAATTCTCTATCCAGAATGCGAAATCGTTAGTCGGCTTCTCCAGCCTTAAACGTGCTTCAAAAATATGAAAATAGATAGAATCAATGGTAATCTTTTTTAAAACCTCTACGAATTCCTGTAAGTTACAAACGCTATAGCTTGTTGGCAGGATAAAACTTACTGACTTAATAAAATGGAATTCTTCCCCTGACCTGGCGAATCTTAATTTAGCCAAGGGGTTATCATTCAAATAGTTTTCAATAGTTAAGGCGAGTTTCTGGCGCAAATCCCGGATAGTCGAGTATTGCATAGTATCAATGCTGGCCAATCTTTCTCCTAACTCATCTTCTCCAAGGATATCTGTTACCCAATAGGCAAAGTCATTCGGAGGTTCCGGAGATAAATACTGATGCTGCTGTAAAAATCTATGCGTGTGATGATAAATGCATGAACCGGGCAATTCCTTTATAAAAACCAAAAGTTGGCCTAAGGTAGTCGCCCGTATCCCGGTCAACTCTGATAAGTGCAACCGTGTACAAAATTTAAACGGTTCTTTTGCTTTTATTAATTCTGGCATATTTGTTTTTCACCCTGGTTATTTAGGATCCATTTTAAAAAAACATAAACCCCTTTAACATCTTTAACATAATATTTTGCATGCGAAGAATTTGTAGACCCGACAAATATGGTCAAACCTCTGTTTTTTAATACCTTAAAAGCATCTTCGTCGGTAAGATCATCACCAATATAAATAGGCACGATCTTCCCGTTTTTTGACAGGGCTTCCTGTCTAGCCAAAAGCCACAAAACAATCTTTCCTTTATTCCAATGCACCGGAGGCATTATCTCAAGGATCTTTTTCCCGGGGCTGATCTTAATTTTATTTCTTACTAAATATAAAATAACGCTCTCATGAAAAACAGTTTTGATAAAAGGTATTTGCCGCTTATCCGCTAGCCTGAAATGTAAAGCCAGGGAAAGCTTTTTATCTTCTACAAAAACTCCCTTTATACCAGAAAGCTTATCTTCAAGCTGGATCTTAATACGCCGCAAAACATTTTTATAATTTAAAGGGACCGCCATCTCATGCTTAACCTTCGGCCCCTCTATCTGGAAACCATGATTACCTGAATAAATGATATTTTTAAGGCCGACCTTTTCTTTTATATCGGCCAAAGCTCTGCCACTAATAATCGCTACTTTATAATTTTTATTCTCTGCTAACGAATTAAGCAATCTTTTTGTCTCTGGCGAAATTACCGCTTTATCCGGAGTATCCACGATGTGAGCTAATGTCCCGTCACAATCAAGAAATAGAAATAAATATTTCCCGGCAAGATTTTTTTTTATTTTTTCCAAATCATTAAGAATATAACGCATTTTAGCCTTAGCCTGCTTTCTCCTGCTCGTAGTTTATCGCCCTTATCGGATAAGGGATATTAATACCTTCCTGGATATACCGTTTATGTAGCCGTTTAATAAACTCGTGCTTTATCAGATATTGGTCAACAAACTCTTTGGCTCTTAAAATAACTGTAAATTTTATGCTTGAATCGCCAAAAGTATGATATCGAATAAAGGGCTCAAAATAAGCAACCCCGCCATTTATTTCTGTCATAACGGATTTTGCCACTTCAGAAGTAACCTTCTCTACTTTATCCAGATCGCTTTTATAATGCACCCCCAGATCGACTAAAACCGCCATTTCCTTATCTGGTAAATAATAATTAGTAACAATGGCTTTATTTAATTTATCGTTTGGGATAAGAATAAGATTATTGGGCAACATCTTGATCTTCGTTGACCGCCAGTTGATATCGACCACATAGCCTTCTTCATTCGTTTCGAGTTTG
>JAHIUV010000032.1 GCA_018817035.1 Candidatus Omnitrophota bacterium
AAAGACTGGGCTCCATCTGAATAAGCGTCCTCAGGATTTGGGTGCACCTCTATCATTAAACCGTCGGCGCCAGCGGCTATTGCTGCCCTGGACATGCTGGGAACAAGATTCCATTTTCCCGTGCCGTGGCTCGGATCGACAATAATAGGCAGATGGCTCAACCTTTTAATGAGCGGGACCGCGCTTAGATCCAGAGTATTGCGCGTAGAATCCTCAAATGTCCTTATACCCCTTTCACATAATATGCAATTAAAGTTCCCGTTTGAGAGAATGTATTCGGCGGACATCAAAAATTCCTTTACAGTAGAGGCTATGCCTCTTTTTAAGAGCACAGGTTTTTTGCAAAGCCCTACTTCCTTCAATAAGTTAAAGTTCTGCATATTCCTCGCGCCTACCTGCAATATATCAGCGTATTTCTCTACAAGCGCTACGTCCCTTGTATCCATGACCTCTGTAACTATCTTGAGCCCCGTCTTTTCTTTTACCTCTTTTAAATATTTAAGCCCTTCTTCGCCTAATCCCTGAAAACTATATGGAGAACTTCGCGGTTTAAAGGCTCCTCCCCTTAAGATCAAGGCGCCTGACGCCTTGACGTCATTACCTATCGCCATAAGCGAGTCCAGGTTCTCAACCGAGCAGGGGCCTGCCATTACCACTATTTTTTGACCGCCTATCTTTACCCCTTCTACATCTATTACAGTATCTTCCCCTTTAAACTCACGTGACACAAGCTTATAAGGCTTGAGTATAGACATTACTTTTTCAACACCTGGATATGCCTCGAGCGGCTGAACACGCAAGATGTCTTCTTCGCCGATAACGCCTATGATAGTGCGCTCGACTCCTCTGGACACCATTGTTTTCAGCCCGAGCTTATTGACTTTCTCTATTATATGGTCTATTTCATTCTTTGTGGCATTTGGCCGTAATACTATGATCATGTAGTCTCCCTTTGGAGCTTTCAGCTATCAGCTGCTAAAAGCTTAAATAATTATCTTTTTTAACTCCCTGATAAACCTCTTGTTCTCTTTTTCTCTGCCTACGGTCACGCGAATAAAAGTATCCATGCCCCATGCTTTCATATCGCGAACAATAATACCTTTTTTTAAAAGCGCTTTGCAGGCCTCAGAAGCGGTCTTGCCCACCTCGAACAATACAAAATTAGTAACGCTGGGGATATAACGCAATCCTATTTTTTTAAACTCTGAATAAAAATATTTCCTACCTTCCTGCGTTATCCTTTTTGTCCTGGCAAGAAATTTTTTATCCTTCAACGCCGCTACTGCCGCCGCCTGCGCTACTGAACTCACGTTGAACGGCTCTCGCACTGAATCCATGTATTTTATTATCTCAGGCTTTGAAATACCGTAACCGACCCTTAATCCCGCCAGGCCGTATGACTTTGAAAAGGTCCTGGCCACTATAACATTATTCCTTGAGATATAATCCAAGCCATCAGGATAATCCTTTTCCGATACAAAATCAGAATACGCCTCGTCAATAAAAACAACCACTGATTCCGGCAGTCCCTTGAGAAATGCCTCTAATTCATATTTAGTCACATACGTGCCGTTGGGATTATCGGGATTAGCGATAAATATCATCTTCGTATATCTTGTTACAGACTGTTTCATAGCCTTTAAGTCATACTTAAAATACCTGGTCGGTACTTTTTTTATCTTAGCTCCCTGAACCTTGGACGCTATTTCATATATCAAAAATGTAGGATCAGCGACGATCACCTCATCGCCTTCCCCGACAAAAGCCCTCAGGGCAAGAATTATCAACTCATCGGAACCATTGCCGAAAATAAGCTGCTCAGGCTTTACATTAAGCCTCTTCGCGACTGCCTTGCGGAGATAAAAACATCCTCCTTCAGGATACCTGTTGATTTCCGGCAGCATCTTCCTGATTGCAGATAATGCCCGGGGAGAAGGCCCAAGAGGGTTCTCATTGGACGCCATTTTAATGACATCCTTTAGGCCTAATTCCCTCTTTACCTCTTCAATAGGCTTACCCGGCTTATATGATTTTACGTTCACTATGGATTTTCTGGGTAACATTCTCTATCCCGATCTTTAAATTACAGGGCCATTGGATAAGATCCAAGCACTTTTAAAAAAGTGCATTGTTTCCCCAAGGCCTTTAATGCTTTTTTCACGTTGGCATTTTGGCAATGTCCGACCATGTCAACAAAAAAGTAATACTCCCATGCCTTTTTCTTTGAAGGCCTGGATTCTATCTTAGTTAAGTTGACTTTATTCTTCTTAAAAGGCACCAGCATATCATGCAAAGCTCCGGGCCTGTCCTTACCGGCAAACATGATCGAGGTCTTGTCTTTCCTCGTAGGCATAAGTGTATGCTGTCCTATGACAAGGAACCTGGTTATATTATTAGCGCTATCCTCTATGCCTTTTGCTATCACTTTAAGTTTATATTTTTCCGCGGCTAATAAACTCGCTATAGCGCATGAGTCTTTGTCTTTAGTAGCTATCTCCGCTGCTTTACTCGTGCTGGAAACTTCTATTAATTCAGCATTGCGCAGATGTGAATCCAGCCATATCCTGCACTGTCCGAATACGTGCGGATTAGAATAAACCCTTTTTACGGATTTAAGCCCGCCTTTACCTATGAGATTATGAGATATATCCAGGTAGATCTCAGAACATATCTTGAGCTCAGAATCAATGAACATGTCCAGAGTATGGTTTACCGCGCCTTCGGTAGAGTTTTCAACAGGCACGACCCCATAATCAGACCCGGAGACTTCCACTTCCCTGAAAACCTCAGCGATGCTGTTGCAAGGCAAATATTCTACCTGTGTGCCGAATTTTTTTATAGAGGCGATATGAGTAAATGTAGTCTCAGGACCGAAATAAGCTATACGCATGTTTTTCTCAAGTGAGAGAGAACAAGACATTATCTCTCTGTATATTGCCTTTAAGGCTTTATCAGAAAGAGGCCCCCTGTTCTCACCGGAAAGTTTCGCGTATACTTCAGCTTCCCTGCCGGGGACATACACGCCGCTTTTTATCCTGGCTTTTAATTTACCCACATTACTCGCGACAGTCGCCCTTTCATTCAAAAGCCCGACTATCTTTTTATCAAGATTGTCTATCTTCTTGCGAAGACTCTGCAATTTCATCTTGTTTTTCCTCCACATTGACCTGTTCAGGAACACTTTCCAAAGAAACATCACTGACAGGCATGATAACATCATCAGTCTCTTCTTTTTTCATATGCTCGGGTAATTCAATATCTTTTTCCGTAATGTTAAACTCTTCAAGACGAGGTAACTCCTCGAGTGAATTCAACCCAAAGTATTGTAAAAACTCTTGAGACGTCCCGTAAAGCATGGGCCTGCCTACTGTTTCTTTTCTTCCTACGACCCTTACGAGATTTTTTTCTATGAGAGTCTTTAAAACTCCGTCTACGTTGACACCTCTTATAGCTTCTATTTCAGGCTTGGTGGCCGGTTGCTTATACGCCAATATCGCCAATGTCTCAAGGCTGGGCCCTGAAAGCCTGTCC
>JAHIUV010000033.1 GCA_018817035.1 Candidatus Omnitrophota bacterium
AACTGGTCAGGGTAGTCGAGGTCCTTTCAAAGCGCTTGCAGGTGCAGGAAAGGCTTACTACTGAAATAGCCGATGTATTGATGAAAAAACTGAAACCCAGAGGCGTAATGGTCATTATAGAAGCCGAACATTTATGCATGAGCATGAGAGGGGTTAAAAAGGCAGGTGTGTCAACTGTTACAAGCGCTGTAAGGGGTATTTTTAAAGAGAGTTCGAAAACAAGGGCGGAAACAATGGCTTTGATAAGAGGGTAAAATATGATAGGCCCGGATAGGTGCAATGTTATTTATTAGAAATCTTTTTAAGAGAGCTGTTTCCACTCCTGAGAAAAAAGTGATCGTTGGGAATTTTTTCTCACTATCTTTTCTGCAGGTAACGGATTATATACTCCCTCTTATTACCTTGCCTTACCTGGTCCGGATTTTAGGGCCTGAGAGGTTTGGATTAATTGCTTTTGCCAGGGCATTCGTGCAATATTTTGTTATTTTAACGGATTATGGATTCAATCTGTCAGCTACCAGAGAAATAGCCATAAACAGGCAGGATAAAGAGAAAGTAGAGAAGATTTTTAGTTCGATTATAGCGATTAAACTGTGTTTCTTGGCCTTTAGTTTTTTAGTCTTGATGTTTTTCGTCTTTTTCGTAGCTAAATTTAGAAGCGATTGGCCTGTTTATATTTTTAGTTTTGGGATGGTTATGGGTAACGCGCTTTTGCCGGTTTGGTTTTTCCAGGGGATGGAAAGGATGAAATACATTACCTTTTTGAATATCTCCGCCAAGCTTATTTTTACGGTCTCGATCTTTTTATTTATCAAGGAATCGCAGGATTATATTTATGTCCCGCTGATAAACTCTTTAGGGTTTTTGATAGCCGGTGTCCTGGGTTTATGGGTCGTGCGCAATAGTTTTGGGATAAAATTCCGCCGCCCAGACCTTGAGAACATAAAATATCAACTAAAAGAAGGTTGGCATATATTTATTTCAGGCGTATCGGTCAGTTTGTATACGACCAGCAATACATTTATTTTAGGATTATTTACGAATAATACAATAGTAGGATATTATTCTGCCGGGGAGAGGCTGATCAGGGCTGTTCAAAATCTTATGGCCCCTTTGTCGAATTCGGTTTATCCTTATGTAAGCAAGCTTGCCAATAAATCCAGGGAAAAGGCCCTGATCTTTATAAGAAAACTGACCATATTTGTGGGCAGCGGAAGCTTTGTTATTTCTTTGGTAATTTTTGTATTTGCCGGATTTATCATCGATACTATATTGGGACCGCAGTACCGGGAATCGATAATCGTGTTAAGGATCCTAGCTTTTTTGCCGTTTTTAACAAGTTTAAATACTATGCTGGGTACTCAAACTATGCTTCCTTTTAATTTAAAAGAGGCGCTTTCAAAAATATTTATTTCGGCGGGCATCATTAATGTAATTTTGGCGGTGCTCTTGGCGCCGATCTATAAACACATAGGGGTTTCTGCGGCTGTATTGCTCACCGAGGTTTTAGTTGCGGCTGTCATGTTTTTTTACTTAAAGCATAGAGGTTTAATATTATTAAGACAGCCACGGAAATCCGAGACAATGTCATAAAAAACAGGTAAACATATATGAATATATTATTACTGACACCAGGAATAAATAAAAAATTCAATGATAATTACCATGCCTATAAATATATTACTGAAAGCGGGCATAGGATACTGGCAATATCTAATATGGAAAATATCTTAAAAGGCGCAGGCGCTGAATTATCACCTGAAGCGGAGACAGATGACGGCATTTGTATCCGTAGAGTTTTTAAGACGCTTAAAGAACAGAGGATATATTATCCGGCGGTAAGAAAATATGGCATAATAAAGAAAATCGCAGAGGAGTTCGATCCTGATATCGTTTTTTGCGAAAATAGCATCAATATGCCTATCGCCGCGAAGATTAAAAAGGATTTTAGTGTTCCTATAGTCCTAAGATTAGAGTTTCTTTTTGACAGGGATTTTCCGTATGACATCATCGGCCACCGGAGGTTCCTAAAGAATAAGATTACGGGAGATTTATTCGGAAAGATCTTAGGTTCTTTGTATTGGAGATGGATATGTTTTCGTGCGGACGAGATCATAAGCCATTATCCCGGTGATAAAAAAAAGACAGTTAATTTATCAGGGCGCAAAAAGCAGGTAACCTATATTCCGTGGCCCGGAAAAGAGCAGGTATTCAAAGAAACAATAGCACGGCACAAGGATAGGGCTATTTTTATAGGTTCATTTGATGCCCATAAAAATTTTAATGAATTCAGCAGAGTCCTCCCTGAATTATTTACCAGGACACCCGTAAAAGAATTCTATTTTGTTGGCAGCGGACATTATTCGTATATCGTTAAAGAATTACAGGGATCGTTTCCCGGCAAGATAAAACATATAAGCACTATGCCGCGGGACGAGTGTTTAAAACTTATTGCCGGCAGTTATTTTTGCTATTCTCCGGCAGTCCGCGGAGGGTGGGGGTTTATAGGGGATGCCTGGGCAATGAAAACTCCTATCGTGGTGACGCATAACCACTATGATTTTAAAGACGCAGCCGATTCAATAGTGACGAGTCAGGAAAACATAGTAGATCGGGTCAACCGCCTTTATGATGATAGCCAATATTACAGTAATGTGGCGATGGGCGGGTATAATAGATTTAAAGAAGGTCATAGCGCTGAAAAAGTAGGTCAAAAGTACTTGGATGTTTGTTCCAAACTGGTTGATCCAAAGGAAAAGAAAAAATGATAGACGTGATCGTGACTTCGACATGCAGGAAGCAATTTGAGGCGACTTACGCGAGTTTCGTGAAAAACGTAAAATACAGAGGAGGCTTTAGGTTTATTATTCATGTGGATGTTTTTGAGAAAAATAAGCGTTATTTGCCAAAATTACTTGAATTTTTAAGGCACAATGGAATCGATGATGTTAAAATTAATATGGGTAAACATAGCTTTGCCAACGCGGTCAATTATCTGCATGGACGATTAGAGTCCGAATATTATTTTAATTTAGAAGACGATTGGATCTTTCTTAGGCGGATCGATCTTGATAGCATAATACAAGTCATGAAAAATAATGAAAATATCCATAATATCAGATTCAGCAAAGAGAGGATCAAGAAACCGGGCCTGATCGCAAAAAAAAGGCTCGCCAAAAGCAACGAACTGTATTTACTTACGGGCGATCAGGTTAGCCTGGGCGGGACAGACCTTATAGAATCGACCCTTTGGTCGCTGAATCCTCATATTGCCAGGACTTTAATTGCGAAGCAATTCCCGCATATCCCCGAAGGCACTAATCCCGAAAATTTTTTATTCAAGAAATATAATAGTAAGTTTACTGTTTCGGGGTTGTATATCTATGGCAAATACGGAGATCCTCCTTATGTAAAAGATATTGGACGTCATTGCTTCCTTGTTAAAAAGATTAAAACAATAAGTGAGATATTGAGGAACCCCTCGCTTATTAAAAAGCAAGACAGGATGAAAAAGATGGAAAGATATCTGGGAGGGCAGTTTGAATCTTAAAAGGAATAAAAGATGAGAAAGCATATCTGGTTCATATTTATATCGTACCTGATGGCAATGGCTCTCGGGTCTTTGATCCTTAGCGGCAGTAAGACCGCGTTTGGGATCCTTGGTTTGGTATTTTTAGCTTTTTTGTCGGGGAGCTTGATTTTAAATGTCGGATTAAAAAAAATAGAGAAATACTTGTTGTATTTTGGGATAATAAGCATACCGTTTCCTTATTTATTGCAATTTTCAGGCAAGGACGCGCTGACCATTACGACGCTAATGATATATTTCCTATTCGCGTTGATAATCTTCCGCCATCTCTTTGAGAGAAGAAGCCTGATTTTTGAGCCTAAATTCGCGTTTATATTGCCCATTTTGGTCTTTGTTTCCCTGACGATATCATTGATCCTTAATCCTGATTTTATAGGCCAGTCGGTCAGATACTACATTTCGAATATCAGCGGAATTTTATTGTATTTTATTATACTTCTTATTGTCAAAGACAATTCAGGCGTAATAACTATCATTAAAATAATTTTATTCTCTCTTGCGCTGCAGTCGGGGATCATACTTTTGGTATGGAAATTCCCTATCGCTAAAGAGTTTCTCGCTCCTTTTACCACCAGGGTTACCGAGGCTATGAATGGGGCGGTATCGCAGGATTATATAGTCGAAGGCATACATAGATTTGCCGGCACGATATGGGATTATGAACTTTTAGCAGAATGGTTTTTAGTGGGAAGCGTGTTATCAATAGGCCTTTTTTATAAGTTTAAAAAAATTATTTACATTTTTTCCCTATTTTGCTGCCTGGGAGGCATTGTTTTTACAGTAACAAGGTCGGTCCTTTTTTTATTAATTTTTGGATTGGTGCTGATCTTTGGATTGATAAATATGTTAACGAAAGATAACAGGCGGAGTACGGTAAAGGTTATTTTTTTGATTTTTTTAGGCAGCGCGATCTTATCAGGAGCTTTTCCTGAACAGATAAGCAGCCTGACAAAACGATTGGAGATATATTTCCATCACTCGAACTTGATCAGTTCGGAAGCGATTAACCGCGGAGAAGTATGGAAGGACGCACTCCATATTTTCCTTAAAGAGCCGACGTTTTTTGGCAAAGGTTTATATAATCTTAGCACGCTTTATTATTCGGTTTATTCTTTCCATTCTTTGTACCTGACAATATTATACAAGATTGGGATCTTGGGGTTATTTATTTATTCGATTTTTTGGTTAAAAATGCTGTATGAAAGCTGGCGTATTTTAATCACAAAGAATAAACCCGAAAATTGGTATGTGCTGTTTTTTTTGTTTATCAGCGTTGTATTGATATTACTGAATGAGATCAAGATAGAATATATAAGGTACGGGCATACCATCCAATTTGCCTGGTTGATATATGGCTTATTAGCCGTTTCCATAAGACAGGGCAGGGGGAATAATGAAAATACTATGGTTTCCGCGTCTTCAGGTTGATATTGACAACCTATCCATAACCACATGGCGCGAAATGTGCAGGGAATTGGAGGAAACATGGAAATGCGATGTCAGGATCGCCATAGCGGGTAATCCCCGTGCCAGCATATTTGATAGGAATTATATACCGATTTTTGTAATAAGAAAAAAGTTTCTCAGGATAATAACCTTTTGGATCTTTGGGTACATAAAATTCATATATCATTGTTTGACGTTTAAGCCTGATGTGGTTATTTTAGATATATTTACCATTTGGTTCAGTATCCCATTTTCACTCTTACCAAAGAAAAGAACCCTGTTTATAGTAGATAACAGGACGCCTTTTTATGATATGACCCCCGGCAAACGGACATGGGAAGACAAAATAGCCCAATTTTATACAGCGTTATCTTATAAATATTGTAAGGGATTTTTGGACGGGATGACGGTTATAACCGATCATTATAAAGAGTACGTATGCGGTTGTTTTGGTTTTGAGCCTTCCTCAATAGGGGTCTGGAGTTCAGGTGTTAATATAGGTATGTTTTCTCCTGATAAGGTTAAGCCCGGCCCGATCCCCGGTTTTCTTAAAGATAAATTTGTACTGATGTATCATGGCGGAATCGGATATAACCGCGGCCTGCTGGAGACTGTAGACGCGATCAAATTGGTCGATAAAGAGGAAATAGTCTTATTTTTTGTCGGAGACGGCCAGGCAAGCAATGAGATATCGCGTAAAATCAAAAGCCTTGATCTGGGGAAAAAGATGTATATTTTACCGGCAATTCCGTATTCAGAGATACCGGTTTATATAAGCTATTGCGATTGCGCGATTATGGCATATCCTGATATAGAATATTGGAACAATAATAACCCTTTAAAATTATTAGAATACCTAGCCATGGGAAAGCCTGTGATATGCACTGACATATTGACGTTTAGGAGCGTTGCGGGCAACAATAAGTGCTTGTATTATATAAAACAAAATGATAAGGAAAAAATAGCGGAAGCTATAAACTATTGCTATAAAAATAAGGAACATTTGCGTGTTTGGGGAGGGCAGGGGGTGGAAATAGTCAAAAAAGGCTATACATGGCATAAACAATCAGAGAAGCTATTACATTTTATAGGTAATTTGAGAGAAAAACGCAAGAAATGAGTCGTTAATAAATAATTAAAAAAAGTCTTGACAAAGTTTTTCAAATCTGGTATACTTCTGTTTAAAATCACATAAAATCATAGGGGGAAAAATGAAGAGAATGTACCAGATTTTTATTTTAGCAGGTTTTTTAGCGGCGTCTTTGTTTTTTAATACAACATTATATGCCGGAGAAGGCTTTAAGATCGGTAATACAGAAGCAAAGGTCATCCCGTGGGGCAAGATTACCCTTCAATATGATGATAACGTCTTTTTAGAGGAAAATGATGAAAAAGACGATTTTATAATCGTCCTTACTCCCGGTATTACCCTCGAATGGCCGTTTAGTGACAGTCGCCTCAAATTAGATTATCACGCGGATTATACTCAATATATAGATTACTCTTCCCAAGACGCTACTAATCATTATGTGTCAGGAGAGATGGATGTCAAGTGGAGGGATGTTGACTTCCTTATATATGACAAGTTTACACACGCGTACTACAGGCCCAGCACAGAAGATACTGACAGGATCAAAGTAGATGATAACAGGGCGGGTATTAAGGCTGTGTTTCAGGCTGATAGGCTTGGCGTACATCTTGGCTATGAAAATTTTACGCGCGATTACAAGTCAGAAGATATTTACGATGCCTATGACAGGACCGAACACATATATTCCTTCATGCTTACCCATAAGACATCTCCAAAAACAGACCTTCTTTTTGAATATGATTTTGCCCAGGTAAGATATGATAATGATACAGCCCGGTCTGATTCGGATTATCATCAATTCCTGGTAGGGGCAATAGGGGAAGTAACCCAAAAGACCACAGCTACTTTAAAGACAGGTTATATGTTCAGGGATTATGAAAATGACGTTGAGCCTGATTTTGATTCAGGAGTGTTGTATGCTGATATTGTACATAAGTTTTCAGATAAAAATGCCCTGAAAATGTCTTTTGAGCGCACAGCTTACGAATCTCTTTATGGTGTTAATAATTTTTATAAGGTAGAAAACGTTTCCGCTACATTTGACCATTACTTTACGCGTAAATTAATGGGGTTTCTTACTGCCAGGCATCAGATCAACTCATATCCAAGGGAAACAACCGAGGGCGCTGAGACAAAGAAGAGGAAGGACAAGTACATTTCCATGGGCGCAGGTTTCGAATATTATTTAAATAAATGGATGACATTTACATTGCGCGCAGACCATATAACAAGGGGCTCTAATTTTGATGTCTTTGAATATGATCAGAACAGGGTTACCTTTACAGCAAAGGCCGAATTCTAAAAATGGTCACATTTATTAAAAAGAAATCATATGGATTGATATTGGCGTTTCTTATCCTGGCGATGAATTTCTCCGTTGTTTCGTATTCCGCGGATTACAAAGTGGATGCCGGAGACGTTATCTTGATAACTGTCCATGAACAGCCTGACCTTACCACTAAAACAAGGGTGAGTTCAGAAGGTTATATAACTTTTCCTTTATTGGGAGTTCTTCATGTCAAAGATTTTACGGTAGGCGAGATAGAAGAAAAGATAAGGGTACTATTGGAAAAAGATTATTTAGTCAATCCCCAGGTAAATATTTTTATCGAAGATTATCGCGCTGAAAAGGTCTTTGTGATGGGTTTTGTAAACAGGCCGGGCGAATATGAACTTTTTAAGGACAGAAAGACTACTGTGCTGGAAGCTATTACGATGGCCGGAGGCTTCAAAGAAGGCGCGGCCCAGAACGGAACAAAGGTAATAAGGCTTGAAGGTGATGAAGAGATAACTCTACAGGTAAAAGTCACTGATATAACTAAAAAAGGGGATAAGGCCAAAGATATACAGATCCAACCGGGAGATATCATCGTAGTGCCTGAAAGTTTCTTTTAAGGAGAAAAATGAACATAGGCGATATTAACAGCACAATACATATAAGAGATTATTTAAATGTCCTGAGGAACAGAAAGTGGATCATTATAAGCTTTTTTGTCATTACGGTTACAGTCACGACTGTAGCCACTTTGAAACAGGAAAATATATATAAAGCCGAAGCCACTGTTATAGTCGATACCAGGAGCCCTGATGTGTTCTCCGGAAGACAGGTAGCGGATGTTGTGGAGCTGGGAGAGAGCAACTATTGGGGGTATAAGGATTACATAGAGACTCAGAAGGAAATAATCAGGAGCCGCCGGCTTGCCTATAGCGTTTTGAAGAGCTTGAATCTTGACAAAAAAGAGGAATTTAAAAAAGTCGAAGACCCCATAGCAAGATTGCTTAGGAAAGTACAGGTCAAGACAAGGGTAAGCACAAGAATGTTACAGATAGAAGCGCTTGATAAAGATCCGAAACAGGCCGCTGATATAGCAAACGAATTCGCCAAGGCATATGTTGATTCAAACATATCTTTAAAAATAAAAACATCCAATCAGGCTCAAGAATGGTTAAGAAAAGAAGTGGAAAATCAGAAGCAAAAGGTTACGGAATCAGAGCTTAATCTTCAGAACTATAAAGAAGAGAATAATATCGTATCTGTGCGGAATCAGGAAAATATGATAAATAATTCGTTCGACAATTTAAATTCCGGTTATATTAACGCTCAAAAGAAAAGAGTAAGGGCCGAGACTACATATAAAAGTTTGATAGATGAAGAAGGAAATACGATATTGGACAATTTACCCGCGTTATTGACAGATAATGTTACTCTGCAGCAGTTGAAGAATGATTACCTGAAGCAGGAAACGCTTCTCAGCGAATACAAAAAGGTTTATAAGTATAAACACCCAAAAATGATACGTCTTTTAGAAAGCATAAATTACCTTGATTCACGTATAAAAAGCGAAGTCCAGAGCGAGTATAATAGCGCGCTTGAAGAAGAGAATGAGATGAAAAAGGCATTGGATAAAGAGAAGAAAAGCGCGATAGAACTGGACAGGAAAAGAATAAATTACAACGCGTTAAAGAGAGAATTGGAAACAAATGAGCGTATTTTAGACATTGTTTTGAATAGGTTAAAAGAAACATCGATCGCAAGCCAGGTGCAGGCTAATAATGTGCGCTTGCAGGATTTCGCGGAAATACCGAATAAGCCTGTCAGGCCTAAACGTAGATTAAATATAGCGCTATCCATTATATTTGGACTGGTCGGAGGTATGACCATAGCTTTTTTTAAAGAGTATATGGATGTCACGATCAAGAACCCCATGGAAATAGCCGCCTTGCTTAATGTTCCTGTGCTTGGTTCTGTACCAAGGGTTAAACCTGACGGTAAGAAGATAAGAAGAAAAACAGATATCGATCGCATTGTCGAGAAAGATGCCTATTCATTCGCGGCTGAAGCATACCGTTCCATAAGGACGAACCTGTTATTTTCCATAAACCAGTCCGGTTCCGCGAAAAGTATCGTTATTACCAGTTCAGTGCCGCGCGAAGGAAAGACTCTTACAGCGGTAAATCTGGCAACGATGATAGCAAATGGCGGAGAGAGGGTGCTTTTGGTTGACGCTGATATGCGCAAACCCAGGGTGCATGCTGTATTTAATGACAAAAATGAAACAGGCCTTTCTGATTTTCTTTTGAATAAGAAGGATTTTAATAGTATAGTAAAATCTACCGGCATCGATAACCTCTATCTCGTTACTGCCGGGAAAAACACGCATAAGCCCGCGGAGTTGCTTTATTCGCAAAATATGAAAGTTTTTTTGGACAATGCGAGTTCGCAATTTTCAAAGATCATATTCGATACCCCTCCCATAGCTATTATAACGGATGCCCAGATCTTATCGAATATGTGCACAGGAACAGTGATCGTAGTCGAGGGTTCCAAGGCGACAAAAACCCTTTTAAGCAGGTCAAAGGACTTGCTGGAAAAAGCAGGGGCTAATGTCCTGGGGGTTATCGTCAATAATACGTCACTCACCAACGATCCATATTCTTACTCCCAGTATTCTTACGGAAAATATTACAGCAGCGTTTAATCTCGTTTTTTGATTAAAAAACATAGGAACTGTCTTAATATAAAATGCTTAAATAAACTTAAAATTAACTAATATCGAACAAGCGGAGGAATAAATGAAAGAGGAATTTGAAGGAGAAATATATTTTACGCCTAAGCAGGCGGCAAAGCATTTTAATTTAAATATTTCGACCATAAAGAACTATATTTACGCAAATAAGTTAAGGACCCTCAGGACTCCCGGCGGGCATCACAGGATCCGTAAAAGCGAGCTTTTGGTTACCTTAGGCGATCCCCCGGCAAAAGAGGGGAATAATAACCTCCCTTTAATGCACAACCTATGTTTATCTATATTGGCGGTATTTAAAACCATTGGACCTGTCGGAGATTCGCTTATAATTCATTCAAAAAATGTGTCAGCGTTGGCTAAAGCTATCGCAAAGGCAATGGATTTAAAAGGATCGGATGTGAAACGCATAGAGATGGCGGCTCTCATACATGACATAGGCCATATAGCCATAGATAAGAGCGTACTTTTAAAATCAGGCATGTTTACGCGCGAGGAGCGCGAATTAATCAAGGAACATCCTGCGGCAGGAGAGCGGATGTTGGCTTCCGTAAAAGAACTGAAAGATATCAAAGGCATTATTATCCATCATCATGAATGGGTCAATGGCAAAGGTTATCCGCATGGACTTAAAGGAGAAGAGATCAATATTGCTTCGCGTATAATAGCTATAGCCGAGGCATATGATTCAATGGTTTCTCCGCAGTCTTATAAGAAACCTGTTTCGAAGGAAACGGCCATATCCGAACTTATGAGATGCAGGGATATACAATTTGACGGAACAATAGTAGAGGTTTTTACCAAAATCATATGATAGATTTTATACTTAGTTTAATTCTTATATTTGCGCCGATAGCGAGGGGGGCTGTCAGGATATGGGCTTATGGCCCCATATATATCCTTGTGTTGACGGCTTTTACCATATTCATGTATAAAAAATTTACTTCCGGGGAAATAACCATAAAAAGAACGCCTTTAGATGCGCCTATAGCTTTATTTTTCCTCCTCTCCATTTTCGCAATTTGTCGATCGGATTATAGCTATGCCTCCATTATGGAGATTTTTAGGCTTGTGGTCTTAGGCTTAATTTTTTATTTAGTCATAAATTTTATAAATACGGAGAGACAGGTAAGAAGGATATTAAATATCATTTTGCTGACTGGCACCGGCGTTGCTTTGTTCGGTATATTGCAGTATTTAGGAGTGGCGGATAAATCATGGTGGGATAAGCCGTTATTTCTTTCAGCGACATATGTAAATCACAATCATTTCGCCGGATTGATGGAATTTGTGATACCGCTTTCCATAGGGATGATCTTATCTGAAAAGGAAATAGGTAAAAAGTCTTTTTATATATATTCCTTATTGATATTGTCCATAGCGTTTTTACTTTCTATGTCAAGAGGAGGATGGTTTTCCTTATCAATAGCCATGGTTTTTATGACTACCATGATATTAAGGAAAAACAAAGCCAGATTTATTGTTTCTATATTTATCCTTTTCGTCATAACTTTCGCGATTTTTGTAGCCAATACAGACTATATCCATTCTTTGTTTGATAGGGTTTCCAGCTATGGGGAATTGGATTTTTCAGGGAGGGTCGAAATCTGGAAGGGGACATTGGGCGTTATAAAACATAATTGGACCTTAGGAACCGGCCCCGGGACTTTTATCTATAATTTCCCAAAATACAGGCCTGTCGGATTGAATATGCTGGTAAATTACGCGCACAATGATTATCTGCATATGGTTTCTGAGATGGGCTTTTTTATTTTGCTCCCGATAACTTTTATTATAGGTATTATAATCAAAAAAGGCGTAAAGACCCATAATATAGCAAGGACGCCTTATAAAACCTGGATATCTCTCTCATTGACGACAGCCATTTTAAGCATAGCTATCCATGCTTTGGGGGATTTTAATTTTTATATACACGCTAATGCTATCATTTTAGTGGTTTTTTCCGCGCTTATATTCAATATATCTTCTAAAAAAGAAAAAGCGTACCCTCAATTCGTGTTAAATTTAAATCCTGTCTCGCGCGGAATTTTTAAATATCTTACGGTATTTATGGGGGCTATCGCGATTCTTTTTATAAGCGCTGCTTTAGCCGCGGAGATATATTCGACCGCATCCGACAGGTCTTTTATCATGAATGACCTGGATAAAGCAGAGCGTTCCTCTCTCGCCGCGATAAAATTGTCAGGATTAAATTATTTATACCCCTATAAGCTGGCAAACATCTATAGTAAAAAGGCTCAGGGCGAGGTTGATCCTGAGCGGTATATCAATAAATCAATAGAGAGCTATAAGCAAGCGGTACGCTTAAATCCTTTAGACGCGTGGTCATGGGTCGGACTAGCTGACAGTTATTACTATCTTTCCAGGTATTCGCTTATAAACGGCAAGTTTATCGCATTGGCAGATAGCTCATATAGGAAGGCAGTAAATCTAGACCCGTTAAATTGGTATTATTTAAAGAAGCATGCGGGGTTTTTGTTAAATTCAGGAAAAACCAATCCGTCAAGCCGCATATACAAAAAGGCGCTGCATGCAATGTCAAAATCAAAAGAGCGTTCATTGGCAGCAAAGAGGCTTGTAGACGCGGAGTCTTACGAAGAAATGGCAGACCTGGCTTTCGCTGATCAGGATATAAACAGGGCCATGGTATATTACGAAATGGCAGATACATTGGGGATAAATAACGAAAATGCCAAATTGGGCCAGGTCAGAAGCTGTTTGAAGCTATCCATGATAAAAAGCGCGTTCCTTAAGTATAATGAATTGCGCCCCTCAGCAAAAAACAAATTCGCGCTGTTTATATCTCTGGGGGAATATTATTTAAACAAAGGATACATTGGGACGGCAAATAGATTTTTAGGAAAATCTCTGGCCATAGACCCTAAAAACCCTGAGGCTTATCAATTGGAGTATAAGATGTCAAAAAAGTCGGCCGGAAGGGACGCGTCTCTTCATGATGAAATTCATAAGATACTGGATTTTAATCGGATACCTATATCGGTTGATTTTATATCGGATTCGTTTAGCCTTGATCTTGGCATCAAAAAGGATATGTGCGAAAGAGGGGAGTTTGAGATAGATATATATTTACCGGCAGGTGTGTATGAATTAAAAATCAAGGCTAAAGGGGAAGATGCCCTGAACATATGGCCGCACATGGAGGTAAAGTTTAATAATAAACGCGTAATGGATATGCATGTCAGCGAAAATTGGAAAGAATACACAGGTATTATAATCGTGGATCGCGCCGTCAATAGATTAGGAATAGTTTTTGATAATGATTATGGTGATGAAGAGACCATGGAAGACAGGAACCTTTATATAGGCGGGATCCAATTAAGGGCTTTGTAAGCTTATGTTAAGAATAAAAGAGATTTCCAGCTACGAGCAGTTCAAAGACATGAAAAAGGCATGGGGCGATCTGATATCAAGAAGCCAGGTCGACAACATATATCTTACTTATGATTGGATCAATGCTCACATAAGTCATTGCTGCGATAGTGACAGGCTTATGATATTAACAGTTTTGGACGGTGATACCCTGACAGGCATCGCTCCGCTTATAGTCAGAAAAAATAGTTTTATGGGAATTACCGTAAGATCTGTTTGTTTTATAGGCACCAGAGAATCAGACAGGATGGATTTTATCCTGAGCGCGGACACAGATAAAGAAGAGAGCCTTCTATCTATAATGGATTATCTTATGGGCATTGAGAAGGATTGGGATTTACTGGATTTTCAGGAAATTACAAGATCTTCCGGCACTATTGAAATGATAAAAAAAGTAGCTAAGTTACGGAAGCTTAAGTTTGTATTATATCCAGAGAATAGGTCATTTTTCATCAAATTCAATTGTAATATGGATTATTTTTTAAATAAGATCTCCAAAAAGTTGGATAAAAAGATGAAGAAATTAAACAAGACTGTCAAGACAGGCCTGAAATTTGAACATTATCCGCGCAATGAGGTTAAAGAGAGTTTATATTCTGATATACGATTTATAGCGGAGCGCAGTTGGAAAGCGCAAAGAGATAAAAGTATATTTTTAAAAAAAGAAACCAAAAGTTTTCATAAAGAGCTGTTTTTAGATTTCGCGAGGTCTGGATACATGGATATTTCTATTCTCAGGATGGATGATACGCCTATCGCTTATAGGTATAATTTTTTATATAACGGCAGATTATATGGCTACAGCATGGATTTTGATATTAAATACGCGTATATTTCTCCCGGGACCATGTTGACTTTGTGGAGCATAGAAAAGTTGGCTTCAATAGGTATAAAAGAAATAGATTTTGGCAGAGGAGAAGAAGAGTGGAAAATGAGATTAACGCAGGACTTCAGGATGCATGAAAAGATACAGGTTTTCAATAACAGTTTTTACGGTAAAAACCTTTATTTATTTTACTCTTGCATTAAATGTATAAAAAAGAACAAGGCTCTTTATGGAATATTGAGAAAAGCGAAGCAGGGGTTTCTATGAGAGTTATGATCAAGAATTTAGCCAAGTATATGTATCATTATTCAGGCATGGGGAAATGCATGTTCAGAACTTTACGTAACAGCAAAGGCCCTGTCCTGTTGACCATAGTTTATCATAGGATATGCCGGTCCATGGATTCGTACGAATATATGGCCATGCCTGCTGATGTTTTTGAGTCTCATGTAAAAGTTCTAAATGATAATTTTAAGATAGTGACTATTGCCGAGGGCCTGGATTTGGTTTGCAAGGAAAAGCGCAAAGGTATTTATGTCTCTATTAATTTTGATGACGGCTATATGGATAATTATACGCACGCCTTCCCTATCCTTAAAAAATACGGCGCGCCGGCGAATATATTTCTTACGACGGATTTCATAGGCCAGGAGCATCTTTTCTGGTGGGACGAGGTTTTCCAAACAATACATCGTTCCGGAAACAGCCTTAGGGACGCGTATAGGGCTATTCGAATAAACGATTCTCTTATGGATAGAAAGGGATCAGAGATAGAAGATTTTGTGGATAATTTAAGAAAACAGGCTCCGGCAGGAAAAAAGATAAACCCAAGCCTGATGCTCGGATGGAATGAGATCAAAGAAATGACGGCATCGGGTATCAGCTTTGGTTCGCATACGAAGAGCCACGGGAATATGCGCCTTATGGAAGACGCGAAAATGCGCAGTGAACTTATGGAGTCTAAATTGTGCCTGGAGGAGAAACTCGGAACCAAAGAAATCGGATTTTGCTATCCATTCGGCATATATGATGACAGGGTCAGGGGTATCGTTAAGGATGCCGGATTCAATTATGCCAGGACATGCGTAAAAGGATCTAATTATAAAAATATAGATAGATTTTCATTAAAGTCAATAGACGTGAGCTTTCTTTTGGATAAAGCACTTTTTACAAGCTTGCTTTCTTTTTATTCGTTAATGCGTTAAGGAGTAAATCAATGAGGCATAAAGTCGCTATCTATAAACAAAGAAAATCCGGTTATTCTAAAAAACCTCCTTATAATCCTCCTTTGATATTTGAGGAATATCCTTTTAAGGGAGATAGGATGAGCGATAAGGGAAATGAGGCCTATTCGTCTTTGAGGGAGTTGTTTAGGCTTATGGAGTTGGATCTGGATAATTTTGGCTCTGCAGGCTGGAATCCATTCGGTTCTTTTATATTGCAGGGACAAACTATCCTGATAAAACCTAATTTTATGAGGCATTTTAGTGAGAGGTCCGGAGGCGTAAAAGCCTTGATCACGCATGGTTCTTTAATCAGGGCAGTTATGGACTATGCTTACATTGCCTTAAAGGGCAAAGGCAGGATCATAATCGCGGACGGGCCTATGGATGATGGTGATTTTGAAAAAATAATCAGCCTTTCAGGCCTGGACAAGGTCAAGGAATTTTATAAAAAAACAGCGGGTTTTGGGGTAGAGATATATGATTTAAGGCAAGAGATGGTTATAAGGAAAAACAACGATATAACCAGAAAGATCAAACTTAAAGGTGATCCCGCAGGCTATGCAATAGTGGATATGAGCCTGAAAAGCGAGTTCAAGAAAGATGATACTGATTATGGATCTTTAAGCGGGCCTGCTTTTAAGCCTGAGATATTGAGTTTGCACCATAATAAAGACAAGAATGAATATTTAATCTCAAATACATTATTAAATGCGGACGTGATATTGAGCCTGCCGAAGATGAAGACCCATAAAAGATCAGGAGTTACACTTGCCCTTAAAAACATGATAGGTATTACAGGAGACAGGGATTGGCTGCCTCATATAAGCGCTTGCCGCGGTAGTATTATTTCAGGAGCCGGAGTCAAAGAAGGTCCCAAGTTCAAGAAAATAGCAGTGTCATTATTAAAAAAATGCCTGGGCTGGCTTATAATGCCGATCATTGATAATTTAAGGCAATTTACCGGAATCACTAATTTATGCATCAAGAGAGGGGATTGGCATGGCAATAACGTAATATGGAAGACTATCATAGATATCGCGCATATAGTTTCTTATGCCGACAAGAAAGGTGTCCTGAGAGATGAGAAGCAGCGCAAGATGTTTGTTATTGTGGACGGTATCATAGCCGGTGAAGGAGACGGACCTCTTAACCCGCGGATTAAAAAGTGCGGTGTGCTGGTGGCAGGTTTTAACGATTTCCTGGTAGACGTGGTTACAAGCAGGCTTATGGGGTTTGACCCAATGAAGATACCTAAATTCAAAAAGATATCAAAGGACAGCCTGCATAAATTGTGCGATTCTGATTTTAAAGAAACGGATTGTGTATCCAATATAGGTGACTGGGATAAACCTTTAAAAGATATTAAAGGCAAGTGCCTTGGCTTCAGGCCGCATTATGGATGGAAAAATAACATAGAAATTTCCCGCAACGGTAAGAATTACGAGAGAATAAAGTCATGATAAGAGAAAAAGAAAACCTTTTTAGGCAATTATTGATGGCGCTTGATATTTTTGTAGTTTGTGCCTCGTTTTTGGTATCTTACGCGCTCAGAAAACACATCCATAATTTTTATCCGTTAGACTTGTTCCCTGATAAGGTGGTGATGGACAAGTTATTTTCTTTGGAGGCTTATTTTAATGTCATGTTTTTGCTGGTACTGGCATGGTGGATCGCCCTTATAAATTCCGGGTTATATAAATCTTTCAGAAAGAAGAGATTTATAGAAGTGATATGGAGAATAATAAGGAGCGCTTTTTTTGCCATGGTAATCTACTCAATAGCTGTTTTTGCTTTTAAACTGCATTTTATAAGCAGGAGCCTTATAGTATTTTCATTTTTCGTATCCACTGTATTCTTGATCATAGAAAGATGGATGGCTGTAGTATTTATGAGGTCTTTAAGGAAAAAAGGGCATAACCATAGAAATATATTGGTAGTAGGTACAGGCCAGCGTGCGGGAGTGTTTGTAAAGCTTGTGGATAAACACGATGAATGGGGCCTTAGGATTATAGGATTAATAGATGTCGATAAAGGCCTGATCGGCAATGTCATCTACGGCAAAAAGGTTATAGGCATCCTCGAAGATATGCCTGCCATACTAAGTAAAGAGGTGATCGATGAAGTAGTGTTCATAGTGCCGAGAAGCTGGCTTTGCATAATAGAGGATAGCCTGCTCGCTTGCGAAACACAGGGAGTAAAGACAAGCATTGCCGCTGATTTTTTCAATATGAATATCGCGCATTCAGCATCCAGTGATATAGAAGGCATACCGTTTTTGGAATTCAAGACAACTATAGGCGGAGAATGGCAGTTGTTATTGAAGAGATTGTTTGATATAATATTTTCATCAGTGATTATAGTCGTCGCGCTCCCTGTTTTTATGGCGTTATTTGTCCTTATAAAGTTGTTTTACGGAGATCCTGTCATATTTAAGCAGGTGAGGAGCGGACTTCACGGCAGGGAATTTGTGATGTATAAGTTCAGGACCATGGTAAATGGCGCAGATGGCAAAAAACAGGAATTAAGTTCTCTTAACGAAATGGACGGTCCTGCTTTTAAGATGCGCGATGATCCGCGTGTTACAAGATTCGGTAATTTTTTACGCAGGACAAGCATGGACGAATTGCCGCAGTTTTTCAATATCGTAAAAGGGAACATGTCGGTAGTGGGCCCACGGCCTCCGATCACTTCAGAAGTAAAAAAATACAAAATATGGCAGAGAAGACGGCTTAGCATGAAGCCGGGCCTTACATGCTTATGGCAGGTAAATGGCAGGAATAACGTGGATTTTGATAAGTGGATGAATCTGGACCTGAAGTACATAGATAGCTGGTCGTTAGGGCTTGACATAAAGATCTTATTAAAAACAATACCCGCTGTCCTTTTTTCGATAGGGGCGAGGTAAGGGAGGATTCTATGAAGAGGGTTTTTATTTTTATTTTGTTGTCTTGTTTTATCTTCGCGGGATGTTCTTGTTATTCCGGGGCGGATGATAAAAAAACAGTGGCCCAGATAAATAAATATAAGATGACCACAGATGACCTTAAGTATGAATTAACTAATGTGCCTTATGATAACGCGGATCTTTTGAGGTCCGAAAAAGGCGGGATGGAGTACCTGGATAGATTGATAGAAAAAGAGATATTGCTGCAGGAAGCCCAGCGTCAGGGATTGGACAGGAAAAAAGATTTTATGAAGAGCATAGAGAGCTATTGGGAACAGGCGCTTTTAAAGCTTTTACTTGAGAGAAAAAGTAATGAGATATCGGGCCTTATACATGTATACGACGACGAGGTAAGAAAATATTATAAGGATTCCGGAGAGACTTTGCCTTTTGCCAGAGTTAAAGCGGATATTATTAGGGATATCCGCCAACAAAAAGAAGGACAGGCTATGAACGCGTGGATAGAAGCATTAAAGAAAAACTCACGCATAAGGGTCAATAAAGATATTTTAAAACAGGTCCTTTCGGACAGGTAGTTTTTTAAAAAAGGAGGGCTCCGTGAAACGTAAACGCAGAAATTATTTCATAAATAAAGGATTTCAAACGGAATTTGTCGTAAAGTTTTGCGCGTTGGTCGCCGCTGGCTGTCTTATATTCGGCGCTCTTTTATATGTTTTCTCAAGCCGAACCCTCACTACTTCATTTGAGAACTCCAGGTTGGTGATGAAAAGTACAGCTGATTATATATTGCCGGGATTATTGTTAGGGGGCGTTGTGGTGGCTTTTATAACGGCATTTATGGCAGCGATAGTCGTTATACTCATGAGCCATAGGCTGGCAGGCCCTATGTATAGATTTGAGAAATACGCGCAAGAGATCGGTTCCGGTAAATTGTCATCAAACCTGAAAATAAGGGAAAAGGACCAGTTTCAGAGTATGGTTCCGGCATTTAACGCAATGACTCAAAGCCTTAATGGCGGGCTTTCGGAGATAATAGGGGTTTCGGAAAAGCTGGATGTCCTGATAGAGGACTTATCTGATAGCTCTGACAGGGAAAAGCCTTTAAAAGAAGATATAAAAAAGGTAGTATCAGAACTGAAAAAATACAGGAGCGACCTTAAAAAAGCGCTTTCATATTTTAAGATAAACGATTGAGCGGCATATGGGACGAAAGATAGTCTTTTTTCTGTTTATGATGTCTTTGAT
>JAHIUV010000034.1 GCA_018817035.1 Candidatus Omnitrophota bacterium
CATCCAAAGACAAGGAATTACATCTACGAGTGGATATTCCAAAAAGCGCTAAAGAAAGAAGGGATACTATCTTTGCGTTATGATTTTATAGAAGTCACCTTGAACGGCAAGGACCTCGGTGTTTATGCCATAGAGGAGTTTTTTGATAAACGTTTGATAGAGCATAATGAGTTTCGGGAAGGCCCTATCATAAGATTTGATGAAACAATAATGTGGGACGAACTGATACAGCGCGGCGACGTAGTAAACAGCGGAACGTATATGTCCAGCCCTATTGACGCGTTCCAGACAGCCGCGATAGCGGGAGACAGCTTTAAGCAGGAACAGTTCCTTAAAGCCATGAGCCTGTTGGAATCTTTTCGCAGGGGTGAGTCCGAGGCTGCGGATGTTTTTGACGTAAAAAAGATGGCGGCTTTCTTCGCGATAACCGATCTTTTCGGAAGCCAGCACGCGGCTATATGGATAAACATGAGGTTTTATTTTAATCCTATCACCGCGCGGCTCGAACCCATAGGCTTTGACGGTAACAGCGGCATGTCCATAGATACGGTCGTGCTTAGATCCGACGAGACTTATGCTGTTAACAGGAGCGGTAGATACATAGAAAGTTTTTACCGGGCCTTTTTGGACGACAGGGAGTTCTATGAAGAATATATAAAAGAGCTCGAGAGAGTATCTGACCCGTCTTATCTGGAGAGTTTTTTCAGCGAAATAGGCGGAGAACTCGAGGAAAAATTGAGTATCCTCTACAAAGAGTTCCCTTATTATAATTTCTCCAAAGATGTTTTTTATGGCAATCAGCATATAATAAACGTTACATTACAGCCTGTAAAGATTACCAATGCTTACCTGAATAGTGTCGACCATAATAGCGCGGAGCTGGATATCGGGAATATACAGGCTATGGACGCGGAAGTACTCGGTGTCTCCTGCGAAGATAAAGAGATATTCAAACCTCTTGAAAATATAATTCTTCCGGCTAAATCCGAAACCCGGCCCGTAGAGTATAAAAAGATCAAGTTTGTATTCCCTGATAATTTTGAGTGGAAAGGTGACCTTAAGGCCGGCCTAAAAGTTATCTGCAGGGTAATGGGAACAAAAAAAGAGCGCTATGAAAGCGTGTTTCCGTTCCCGTACATAGACAGATCTTATGTTGACGGTGATTTTACCAGGACGCGTCCTAATGCCGGAGAGTTTGATTTTATCACGGTAGATGAAGCGGCAAAAAAGATATTTATAAAACAGGGGGAATGGTCATTGTCGAGCGACATTGTATTCCCCCAGGGGTTTACCGTGGTATGTCCGGAGGGCACAAAGATAGACCTTTTAAATAAGGCCAGTATCCTTTCTTTTTCGCCGCTGAATTTTATGGGGACCGAGGAAAAACCTGTATTGATCCATTCTTCCGATTCTACGGGGGGAGGTTTTTTTGTCATGGCAGGGGGCCGCCGCTCTATACTGAAACATGTTACGTTCATGAACCTTGCCGCTCCCGCGAGAAAAGGATGGGCGTTGACAGGCGCGGTTACTTTTTATGAATCCCCGGCAGATATATATAATTGCGAGTTTTTAAAGAACAGGCTCAGTGATGATGGTTTGAACATGGTGAGGTCGGAGTTTACCATGGACAGGACTTTGTTCAGGGATACTTTTTCCGACGCGTTTGATTGTGATTTCGCGAAGGGAAAAATAACAAACACTTCTTTTATAAACTGCGGCAATGACGGCCTGGATATTTCCGGCACGGTTATCACGGTAAAGAATATCCTGGTGGACGGCAGTAATGATAAAGGCATAAGCGCGGGGGAAATAAGCATGATTACCGCGGAAAACGTCGAAGTAAGGAATGGGAACATAGGCATAGCCAGCAAAGACCTTTCAGTTTTTAATATAGAAGGCTTGAGCCTGTCAAATTGTAAGATAGGTTTTGCGGTATATATGAAGAAATCGGAATACGGCTCCGCGAAGATAGTGTCAGGGCCTGTGATATCCAAAGGTGTCGACAAGATGTATGTCGTGGAAAAAGGGTCTTCCTTGACCGTGGAAGGCGATGTGATCAGTCCCAATGAAAAAAATGTATACAAATTATTGTATGGCAATGAATAAAGAGACTGTAATCGATCAGGCGCATATGAGGTATGAACGTAAGTTTTTCGTATCTGAGCTTTCCGCGAGTCAGATAGGATCCATAATAAAGGTCCACCCGGCTGTATTTACCGAAATATTTTACGAACGCAGCGTGAATAATATATATTTAGATTCGTTTGACATGAAGAATTATTTCGACAATGCCTTTGGGGTGGATAATAGGGTAAAGGTGCGTGTGAGGTGGTATGGTGAGTTATTCGGCAGGGTAAACACTCCTGTGTTGGAATTAAAAGAAAAACACGGCCTTGTGTGCAGAAAAACAACTTTTTCCCTGGGAGGATTTGATATAGGCTCCGGGTTTTCCGCGGATATCCTTAAAGGGGTTTTTCGGGATACTATATTGCCGGAGCTTTTAAGGCTGAAACTTTCCTGCCTGGATCTCTCACTGTTGAATACTTACCGCAGGAGATACTATACCTCAGCCGACGGTAAATACAGGCTGACCCTTGATTCAGGGCTTAAGTTTTATGAAATACGCCATTCAGGCAATAATTTTGTAAATGAAATCTTTGACCGGCAGAATAGCATAGTCGAGATAAAATACAATGTAGAAAGCGACAAGGATGTGAAGCACGTTACGGATTTTTTCCCTTTTAGGATATCAAAGAGTTCAAAATACGCGATGGGCGTCGAAAGGCTTAACCTATGAAAATTTCAGTAGTTACAATAGCGAAAAATGAGGAAGCCAACATTGCTGATTGTGTTTCCAGCACCAAGGGCTGGGCGGATGAGCATATCGTTGTGGATGATTTCAGCACGGACAGGACCATTGAACTGGCAAAGGCTAACGGCGCTGTAGTTTTTCAGAGAAAGATGGATGTCGAGGGTATTCACAGGAATTGGGCTTATCAAAAAGCTAAGAACGAATGGGTATTGAGCCTTGACGCGGATGAGGAGATCACAAAGGAACTTAAAGACGAAATCACTGTTGCTATTCAGTCAGATGAATGTATGGTTTATAATATGCCTCTTAGGACTTATATAGGAAATTACTGGGTACGTTACGGCGGATGGTATCCCGGGAGAAAAGACAGGCTTTTTAAGAAAAATGAGTTCAAATATGAAGAAGTAGGGGTTCATCCAAGGGTTTTTTATGAAGGAAAATGCGGCCGTTTAAATAACGATATAATCCATAAAGGCTATGAGGATTTTGCGGAACTTTTCAGGGGGCTTAACTCTCAGACGACCCTGGAGGCGCAAAAGTGGTTTAACGAGAAGAGAAAAATAGGCACAGGCAAGATGCTATGGAAGGCATTTGACAGGTTTTTCAGGACATATGCGAGAAAAAAAGGCTATAAAGACGGCATAGTAGGCCTGGTAGTAGCGGCAAACAGCGCCATGTACCAGGTCCTAAGCTACGCCAAATACTGGGAACTAAAAACAAAAATGAAAGCCTTGACGGATGAAGTGTAATAGTACACACTCATAGGTGTATATTATTACACCTATGCGGGAACGACACGCCCTAAGCTTAACTTCACAAAACTGCAATGCACTGTGAAGTTAAGGAAAAAAAGGAGAAGAGATGAAAGTTTTGATCACTGGCGGAGCCGGAATGGTTGGGTCGCACGCGGCGGAATATTATTCTAAAAAAGGGGACGAGGTCATTGTCCTGGATAATTTAATGCGTTCCAGTTTGTTCGGGTATAATAAGGAGAGCGTTGAGTTTAACTGGAATTATCTTAGCCAGCTTGATAATGTAAAACGGATCAAAGGTGACGTAAGGGAAGAAGCTGACGTGATGAAGGCGCTTGCCGGAGGCGTGGACGCGGTGATACATACCGCGGGCCAGCCGGGAGTGGCGCTTTCCATGGAAAAACCCAGGGAAGATTTTTCTATAAACGCTTACGGAACCCTGAATGTTTTGGAGTGCGTTAGAAAGACCTGTCCGAGCGCCGCGTTCGTATATTGTTCCACAAATAAGATCTATGGCGAGAATGTAGACGCTATTGCTCTTGAGGAAGAAGAGACCAGATACAGGTACAAGAGCAAAAAAGGTGTCCCTGAAACACTGGGAGTGGACCTGACAGGGCATACGCCTTACGGCGCCTCGAAATACACCGGAGATATATATACGCAGGAGTATGCGCGGATCTACGGGATGAAGACAGCGGTATTCCGCATGTCTTGCATCTATGGCACGCGTCAATTTGGTTTTGAGGACCAGGGCTGGGTAGCGTGGTTTGTAATCGCTAACCTGACAGGCCAGTCTATTGTCATTTATGGCGACGGCAAACAGGTAAGAGACCTGTTGTACGCGGACGACCTTGTCGAAGCGTATGATAAGTTTATAATCGGAACAGAGAAGCACAATGTGTACAATATAGGCGGCGGCCCGAGAAACACTACTTCGCTTTTGGAATTTATCTCTCTCATAGAGAGTAAAACAGGTATCAAATTCAGAAAAGTAGAGCATAAGGATTGGCGTCCGAGTGACCAGAAAGTGTATATCTCGGACATATCAAAGGTTTCAAAGGCGCTGGACTGGAAGCCGAAAGTAAGCCCTGAGAAAGGCCTGGAAAAACTAATCGAATGGGTAGGCGCTAATACTAAGTATTTTATTTAGTTTTTTCTTCTCGACTTCGGCACTTCGTGCCTTCGCTCGAAGAATATTTGTCCTTCGACAGGCTCAGGACTTTATTTTAAAAATATTGTTCGAGCTTGTCGAGAACTGATGCTTTTGCTTCTCGACTCGTCTTGCCCGCTTGAAGAATATTTAATATTGTTCAAGTCCCTTGACTACGCTCGGGATAAACTTAGCGTCGGAAGCCGAGTCGAGAACATTGTATAGTAACGAGGAGGTTAGTATCATATGAAGGCTATATTTCTTGATAGGGACGGGGTTATAAACAGGGACCCGGGTTTTGGCGACTATATAAAATCATGGGCTGAGTTTGAGTTTTTACCCCGGGCTATAGGCGCGATAAAACTTTTGAATAAAAACGGCTACAGGATTTTTGTTATCTCTAACCAGGCAGGTGTGTCAAAAGGGCTTTATTCTCAGGAAAACCTCAATGAGATAACGAAAAATATGCTCAGGGAAATAAATGCGCAGGGAGGGTCTATAGAGTCGGTTAACTATTGTGTTCATTCTCCTGAGGCAGGATGCGCCTGCCGGAAACCGCGGACAGGTTCGATAGAAAAAGCGGTAAAAGGCCTGGACATAGATTTTAAGAATATGTATTTCATAGGAGACTCAAGGCTTGATGTCGGCGCCGGAAAGAACGCGGGATGTAAAACTATCCTGCTTTTGACAGGCAAAGAAGATCCTGATGACGCGAAGAATTGGGAAGCACAGCCGGATTTTATTAAAAAAGACCTAATGGAGGCCGTGGAATGGGTATTAAAGGAAGAGCCAAGATAGTCGCCGAGCTTTTCAGGTTTTTATGGGAGAGGAAGCTCTGGTGGATGATACCGGTAGTCGTAGTGCTTTTATTGTTAGGGCTATTGATATTTTTTACGCAGTCATCGGCCGTAGCGCCGTTTATCTACACATTATTTTGATATGAAAATATTTATAATGTACGCCTATGCGGGCGTCGGACATAAAAAGGCAGCGGACGCGGTGGAAAATGCCTTAAGGGATTTTAAAGGGGCGGAGGTAAAAAACTTCGACATCTTGGACTATACAAACCCGTTTTTTAAATTTACCTATCCGCGTTTTTACCTGTTCATGATAAACCGGATCCCGCTTTTGTGGGGATTTCTTTATTATTTTCTTGACGCCGGGGCAGTCGATGCATTTTTAGGGCCCTTCAGGAGATTTTTGCATCGCGTAAACTCCGGAAGGTTGATAAAGTTCATTATTAACGAAAAACCCGACGTGATCATCAGTACGCATTTTATCCCCGGCGAAATAGCGGCCGGATTAAAAAGAAAAGGACTTTTTAAAGGCAGGCTTATAACCATAGTTACTGATTTCATGCCGCATAGTTTCTGGATGGCTAAAGATTCGGACTATTTTATAGGCGCGATAGATAAGACCAAAAAAGAACTTATGCGGCGCGGCATAAGCGAAGAAAAAATAAAGGCATTAGGCATTCCCTGCGATCCGGTCTTTGGTGTTTCCAAGGGCCGTCGGGAAATGATAAATAAACTGGGCCTGAAGGACGGATTTTTTAACCTGCTTATAATGGGCGGCGGTTTTGGGACAGGCCCTGTCAGGGAAATAGTGCGGTCTGTATGCGGCGCCGGTTCTTCCGCGCGGGATAAAATACAAGTGATAGTCATTTGCGGAAAAAATAAAAAATTACTGGATGACCTCAATGCGGCGAAAAAAGATTTAAAAGCCATGATAGCCCCGTTTGGTTACATGAACAATATAGACGAA
>JAHIUV010000035.1 GCA_018817035.1 Candidatus Omnitrophota bacterium
CAAAAGCATTAAAGTTAAAAAATCCTGCATTATATGCAGTAGCAGTATTTCTGCCGCTTGTTGGTTTAATTGTTATGATAATATTAATTCGAGATGCAAGCAGAATCTTGCGTAAAAACGATATTAAGGTTGGAGTGATGGGGTATAAAGAAAAAGATTTGGGTGGGTTTACAGTAGCAGACAAGGTTTAAACCTTTATGGATTCTTGTGCTAGTAAAGTAGTAAAGAGTAGTAAAGTAGACGTCCTATTTGGGTACACCCTATAATCGAGATTGCTTCGCTCGCAATGACAGAAAAACTCACCTAATTTAAATTTCCTAAAATAATTGAACCCCATTCCAAATTCTAATCGATACCTAATTTATTGTTTGTAGCTAATCGCGTACAATTCTGATGTATCATTCGATGATCTTCAAGAATTTGGGACGGGGCGAGAGAAAATCGCCTTCTAATGTGTCTTATATAGGAAAGGGAGGTGGCTATTATGAAGATGAACCACATTGTTAGCGGCAAAGACTATAAGGCTTTATTGCGGGAAATCAAGCAACGGGTTTATAAGGCGCAGTATGAAGCCCTGAAGGCAGTTAACAAGGAGCTTATTGGGCTTTACTGGGATATAGGAAAAATGATCGTCTGGCGCCAGAAACAATATAGTTGGGGAAAGTCTATAGTAGAAAACCTGGCTAAAGATTTACAGCTTGAGTTCCCCAGTATGCAGGGATTTTCCGCTCAAAATCTCTGGTATATGCGTCAGTTTTACATCGAATACAGCAAAAATCAAAAACTCCAACCACTGGTTGGAGAAATTAGCTGGACAAAGCATCTAATTATTATGGGACGGTGTAAAAATGTTCTCGAACGTGAGTTTTATATTCGTATGGCCCGTAAATTCGGCTGGTCAAAGAACATCCTTATTCACCAGATAGATAACAAAACCTATGAAAAGACTCTTATCAACCAGACAAATTTCGATAAAACCCTGTCTGCAAAAATCCGTAACCAGGCTAAACTCGCAGTTAAAGATGAATATACCTTTGATTTTCTTGAGCTTGGCGAAGAGCATAGTGAGGTAGAGTTTGAGAAGGCATTGATTACAAAAGTAAACCGTTTTCTTGTAGAAATGGGCGGGGCTTTCGCCTTTATGGGAAATCAATTTCGCTTGGAGATAGAAGGAGATGAATTCTTTATTGATATCCTTTTATATCATCGTCATTTGAAGTGTCTTGTAGCGATTGAGCTGAAAGTCGGAAAATTCATGCCGGAATATGTCGGTAAAATGCAGTTTTACCTTGCAGCGCTGGATGATAGAGTACGCGTAAAAAGAGATAATCCGTCTATAGGAATTATTGTTTGTAAGTCAAAAGAGAGGACAATAGTTGAATATGCACTGCGGGAGAGCAAAAAGCCGATAGGTGTGGCTGCTTATAAGATAACCACGCAGTTACCTAAAAATCTAAGACGAGAGCTCCCGTCACCGGAACAAATAGCCAGATTATTGGAGGAAATATAAAACCAAAATCACAATTTGCGATAAGGGGTTTCTTGTACCGTATTGAAACCCCCTCACCAATCTGCCCCCGAATCACTCTTCAAAGTGTCCCTGACATCATCGATTAAGTCGGGTCCCTTTCGTTCATGAAAACAGTTTGTCTTTGATTGCCCCCTGTGATAACATGATAATTATGAAAATACTAGCGCTGGCCATACTTATCATCGCCATAACAGTCTTATGCTTCTCAGCTGATGAGATTGCCAGATCCATTGCGGAGAGGCAGCTGGAAAAAACGTTTATAGACAGCCAGGTCACCATAAAAACATGCGATTTCAATCTATCCCGCTGGCTCGCTTTTTCCGATATTGAAATAAAGCGGGACAAGATGTATGATTTCAGGTCAAAAGAGATGAAGATATCATACGGGCTTTCCAGGATACTGTCAGGCAGGATAGACAGCGTTAGCGCGGTTGATTCGCGTTTAAACTTTTACCCGAAGGGCAATAAGCTGCCGGGTCTGAAAGACATCCTGGCTCTTTCGCGGCCCGGCATTTTTAGCGTAAAAGAGGCGGTGTTATCAGATCTGCGGCTGAGGTTCTCATCTCCGGATCTTGACCTGAGCGGTACGATAAGTCTCAGCTATCTTCCAGGAGAAAAAAAGATAACCAATTTTGACGCGAAGTTCGATACAGTTGAGGCAAAAGGCGTGACATTGAGCGGCATGATGATCAGCCAGGCCTCAGGCAGCGATAGGGGGGAGTTGTCCATTAAAAAGATGTCTTATAATAACGCGGTAATAAATGACGCGCGAGGCACACTCAGGAAGGAAAATAATATTTTTTATTGTGATGATTTAAAGGGCCGTATTTTAGGCGGGGAGATCAGCGGGGATATGACGATCGACATCGGGAAAGGGCCTGAGCTTTCATTGAGGCTGGATGGCGCGGGCCTGGATCTCGACTCTTTTACCAGGGATTTTAAGATGAAGGATAAGTTTGAAATGACAGGATTATTGAACGGCAGCATTTCTTTAAGCGGCAATAGTTCAGGCATATCCGGCATAAACGGGAGATTCACGGCCGGGGCGCCCGGAGGGAGCCTCAATATAAAAGATAAAAGATTCATAGAAAATATGGCCAGGCGGTCAGGACAAGCGTTTGAGATTTTAGAGGAAAGTCTGCAAAATTACAGGTATAATACCGGTATGGTCAGCGTGTCCATTGATGGGGCCAATATTATCATGGATGTGGAACTGAGCGGGGACGCGGGAAAACGCGAGTTTAACGTAATACTGCACGACTTTATCAAGGAGAAAGGGAGGGGGTTATGAAGAGGACGGGCAGTTTGGTGGTTATCTGTCTGGTGCTGGCGTTTGTCGGATGCGCGACTGTAAAGGTGCAGGCGCCTAAAGAGCCTATAAAGGTGGACATATCCATGCGCCTGGATGTATATCAGCATGTACAGAAGGACATAGACGCGATCGAGGACATTGTAACAGGGGCTGGCGACACCAGTAAGCCGCAGAGTTTTATGGGCTTTTTAACAGCCACGGCCTATGCCCAGGAGCTGAGCCCTGAGCTGGAAAACGCGGCATTGCGGCGTAAGGCCAGGTACAGCGAGCTTACGTCCCTGGAGGGGGCTGGGGTTGTCGGCGAGACCAGAGACGGACTTGTGGCTATAAGGGGATCGTTGGACGCGCGCGCTGAGCAGCTGGTAAGAGATGAAAACCAAGACCGCATGATAATATACGACGAGATCGCCTTCAAGAACGGCACTTCAGTGGAGGATGTCCAAAAGATCTACGCAGAGAGGCTGCAGCAAAGCGCGCCCTCAGGCACCCCCATCGAAACCAAAAACGGAACATGGGAAACCAAATGAATAAAAAACAATTAATAGTAGCAATAACCTTGATCCTGATTCTTTCTGCCTCTGGTTGCAGAAGTATTTATGTTGGAGGCAGCGGAAAGGTGGGGGACGTAAGCGGTGGCGGTGGAGTGAGCATCCCTATACCCGAAAGGAATTAAGGCAATCTCCGAGTAAGCAGACGTCCTATTCAGGTACACCCTACTTACCTTGATTCAATAAGCCCCTAGG
>JAHIUV010000036.1 GCA_018817035.1 Candidatus Omnitrophota bacterium
ACGCAGCATATTCGAGATCTCGTCCAACAAAGTAGACACTAATTTTGCTCCCATCAAAGAGATAATAAAAGACAGCATAGAGACCATTGATATGTTGTATCAGCGGAAGGCTCATGTTACGGGAGTAGGCACGGGTTTTCACGATTTGGACAGCCTGACAGCCGGGCTGCATCCTTCTGACCTTATTATTTTTGCCGGGAGGCCCTCTATGGGCAAGAGCGCCCTTGTAACCTCTATAGCCGAACATGTAGGGTTGGTCGAAAAAAAACCTCTTCTAATTTTCAGTCTTGAAATGTCCAAGGAACAATTGGTCCAGAGGATGTTATGTTCTCATGCCAGGGTAAACGCGCACAGCGTAAGGACCGGGTTTTTGTCCCAGTCTGATTGGCCGCGGCTTACTAATGCCGCGGGGAAACTTTCCGAGGCGTCTATTTTTATAGACGATAGCGCCGGGTTATCCGTATTGGAATTAAGGGCAAAAGCAAGGAGACTGAAATCACAGCACGATATACAGCTGATAGTGGTGGACTATCTTCAGTTGATGCAGGGCCCCGCAGGTTCCGAGAACAGGCAGCAGGAAATATCAGAAATATCCAGGTCTTTAAAGGCCCTTGCGAGAGAATTAAATGTCCCTCTTATAGCTGTGAGCCAGCTCTCAAGAGCAGTAGAAACCAGGCAAGATCACAGGCCCCAGCTTTCTGACCTTAGGGAGTCAGGGGCAATAGAACAGGACGCCGATCTTGTAGGGCTCCTGCTGAGGGAAGAATATTATAACCCTACCGAAGAGAATAGGGGCATAGCGGAGCTGATAATAGCAAAACAACGTAACGGCCCTATTGGTACGGTTAAACTGACTTTTTTGAAGGACTATGCCAGGTTTGATAACCTGACAATGGTCAGGGAAGAAGTAATAGAGTGATAGTGTAAAATAGTTTTTTGACTTTTGCATGATCGGGGCTTTATTGCTGTTCTCGACTCCCCGCCTGAGGCGGGTCGCTCGAACAATATTTAACCCCAAGCAAAGTCCTGAGCCTGTCCCGAAGTATCGGGATATAATCGAAGGACAATATTCTTCGAGCGGAGGCACGGAGTGCCGAAGTCGAGAAGATGTAAAGTCAGCAGAGTTCTTGGCACTATGCATAGAGTAATGCGATTGACATAATAATAGAGATATGTTATATTCGTAATAATATAATAATGAAGATACCTCGTGGATTTTTCATAACTTTGCTGTTTTTATCTTTGTGCCTTTCCGCTAATGGGTTAGCCTATGCCCAGGAAGAGCCTTCAAAAAAGATCATAAAATATGTGGACGTAAGGAACAATAAGACTGTTTCCAGCGCTACTATACTTTCGAAGCTTAAGACAAAAAGAGGAGAGGCCTTTTTAGAAAAGGTGGTAAATGAGGATGTAAAAAGGCTGTATTTAATGGGTTATTTCAGTGACGTGAGCGTTTCTATCGACGATGTCCAGGATGGCGTGGGGGTGGCGTTCGTGGTGACGGAAAAACCTTCATTAACGGCTGTTGAGTTCACGGGCTCGAGACGCTATAAGCAAGAAAAGCTTGCAAGCGTAGTGAAATCAAAGATGAACGAATTCGCTGATGAAAGAGCTCTCAAAAAAGACACGGAGGCCATACAGGACCTTTATAAACGCGCGGGTTTTCCGTGGGTAGAGGTTTCTTACAGTATAAAGATAGACGAAGAGACAAACGCGACAATCGCCGTATTCAATATAAAAGAAGGCCCAAAGGCCGTGGTGAGACGGATAAACATTATCGGTAATACCGCTTTCAGTGATAAGCGTCTTGTAAAAGTCATAAAGAGCCGACCTTCAGCTATTTTCCGTTCAGGAGTTTATAAAAAAGACGTGGCCGACGATGACATGGAAAGACTAAAGCATTTTTATAAAAAAGAAGGGTTTTTGGACATTGCGGCGAGTTATGAGGTCATCTCAAGGGAAAGCGGCAGGAAAAAGTGGATAGAACTGGCGATCCGCGTTGAGGAAGGCCGCAAATACATAGCAGGCGATACCAAAATAACAGGCAACGTTATTTTCTCTGAGGGAGAATTGAAATCGCTTTTGAAAATGAGGCCCGGAGATACTTTTACGGAAGTGGCTTTGCACGGAGAAGTGGCAAGCATACAGGAATATTATTTTAACAAGGGCTATATAATGGCCAAGGTAAAGCCTGATACGCTGTTAAACGTAAATACTGACAAGGTTGATATTACCTATAGTATCGTTGAAGGCGGAATATGCTACATAAACAAGATAGACATAAATGGTAATGCCAAGACAAAAGATGTTGTGATAAGAAGGGAATTAAGGATGTATCCCGGAGAAAGATACGACGGGGATAAATTGAAAAAGAGCAAAGAAAGGCTTTATAATCTCGGGTTTTTCGAGGACATTACTTTTGATATATCCGAAACTACCGTAGAAAATAAAAAAGATATGGTTGTGGATGTAAAGGAATCCAAAACAGGGGAGTTCAGCTTTGGAGGCGGATTTTCTTCTATAGATAAACTAATAGGTTTTATTGAGGTGGAGCAGCGCAATTTTGATCTTTTGAATTTCCCCACGTTTACCGGAGATGGCCAAGACCTTAAATTAAGGGCGGAATTCGGCAGCGTGCGCAAGAATTACCTTTTGAGCTGGACAGAACCATGGATATTCGATCAGCCTATATCGTTAGGTCTTGACCTGTATTCGTCAGAGAAGAGCAGAAGCGGCACTACAGGATATGCTTACGATGAGAGCAAGCAGGGCGGAGCGATCAGGCTTGGCAAGGAATTCAACGATTATTTAAGGGGAGACCTTACTTACAGGCTTGAGACGGTTGACATATCTGACCTGTCAGAAGACGCGTCTCAGGAATTAAAAGACGAGGCGGGCGAAAAGACTATATCAAGCGTCCTATTTCAGTTGACAAGAAATACTACTGATAATAGATTTAATCCGACCAAAGGAGTTATATTGACCGGTTCGATCGAGACAGCGGGAGGGGTTATAGGCGGAGACAGGGATTTTGCTAAATTTTTCAATTCCGCCAGTCACTATTCTACCATAGGGCCATTCGTCCTGGAATTAAAGATCAGGGACGGCGTAGTTACCTCTTTCGGTGATTCTGATAAGGTGCCGATATACGAGAGGTTTTTCGCGGGCGGTACCTATACCATACGTGGATACAAAGAACGGGATGTCGGACCCAAGGATATATCAGGAGACCCTATAGGCGGCGGCGCGATAGCGGTAGCTAATGCCGAGCTTATTTTACCTATAATAGATAATTTAAAAGCGGCTATGTTTATTGATGCCGGTAATGTGTGGCGTAATCCCGATTCAGCTCCGGAAGGTGGTTCAGCCACAGGAGGCATAAGGATCGGAGCCGGAATAGGACTTAGGATAAAAACACCCATTGGCCCGGTGAAATTGGATTTAGGATATCCTGTAAATCCTGATGATTCACAGGAAGATAAGATGAAATTTCATTTTAGCATGAGCAGAGGATTTTAGTTTAGAGTAATATTTTGACAGGAGGACGCGATAATGAAGAAGGTATTAATTTATATTTTTATAAGCGTGTTTTTATTCGCCGGCACAGGCATTGCCCAGACATCAGGAAAGATAGGTCATGTGGATCTTTCCAGTGTGTTCGATGAATACCAGAAGACAAAAGATTTTGACAAAGACCTGGAAAAAAAAGGGGATGCCAAGCAGGGACAGAGAGAAAAACTGGTGTCTGAAATAAGGAAAATGAGAGACGAAGTCGAAATGATGAACGAGAAATCCAGGGATAAAAAGGAACAGGATATAGAGGCCAAGATAAGAGCCCTGCAGGAATTCGACCAGGACGCTAAAAACGCGCTGACCAAAGAAAGAGACGATATGGTCAGGGATATATTGAGAGAGATAAATGATGTGATCCGGGTATATGGGGAGAACAATGGTTATTCTGTAATATTGAACGACAGGGTATTATTGTATGGCGATCAGTTAGAAAATCTGACAGATGATATCATAAAGATATTGAATGATAATTATAAGAGATAAAGGTTTTTGACATGAAAAAGACTTTGAAAGAAATAGCGGCGATAGTCGACGGGGAAATAGTAGGGGATGAGACTGCTGTCGTTACCGGTATAAGCGGCATAAAAGAGGCTAAGCCCGGAGACCTAACGTTCATAGCTAATTCCAAATACCTTTCATTGATGAATCACACGAAGGCCTCGGCTATCATTACATCCAGGGATGTAAAAACAGCGCCTCTCCCCATTATAAAGACGGAAAATCCTTCTATAGCTTTCGCGAAAATGGTATCTTTGATGGCGCCCAATGAAGTCAAAAAACCTCAAGGCATACATCCGACAGCCGTAATAGGCGAAAAAGTAAGGCTCGGGCGTAACGTAGCCATACAGGCTCATGTTGTGATAGGAGATAATGTTGAAATAAAAGATAATAGCATTTTATACGCCGGAGCGTATGTGGGGCATCACACAAAAATAGGCAAAGACTGTGTAATATATCCGTATGTCATAATCAGGGAGCGCGTTGTCATAGGCGACAGGGTTATAATACACGGAGGCACGGTCATAGCCAGCGACGGATTTGGGTTTTCTACCGTTAAGGGTGTCCACAGAAGGATCCCCCAGATAGGGAATGTTGTAATAGAGGATGATGTCGAGATAGGCGCGAATGTTACCATAGACAGGGCTCGTTTTGACAAGACGATAATAAAAAAAGGCACAAAGATAGATAATCTTGTTCAGATAGCCCATAATGTAATAATAGGCGAACATTCTATAATAGTTGCGCAGAGCGGAGTATCAGGCTCTACTACAATAGGGAACAATGTTACGTTGGCAGGTCAGGCCGGCGTCATAGGCCATGTTTCCGTGGGAGACAACACTGTTATTGCAGCAAGGTCCGGAGTAACCAAGAATGTCCCGCCGAATTCCTGCGTTTCAGGTTTTCCCGCTAAGCCGCATACGGTCGCCAAGAGGATCAACGCGTGTGTCCAAAATCTGCCGGACCTATACAAAAAAGTAAGGGCCCTGGAAGAAGAAATAAAAAAACTGCAGTCTGATAAAAAAGACTAATCTTAAAATAACAAAGAGGAGAATATGGAGCAGAGAACGATAAAAAAACCAATAGAACTTAGCGGTGTAGGACTTCATACCGGCATAGAAGTAAATCTTAAATTCAAACCTGCCCCGACGAACACAGGGATCAATTTTATAAGGGTGGACATAAAAGATTCTCCCATGGTCAAGGCTGATACCAATTATATATTGGACCAGGACAAGAGCCCCAGAAGAACATCCATAGGCAATGGTCCGGTGGAGATACATACGATAGAGCATCTTATGGCAGCCCTGTGGGCGCTCGGTATAGATAATATAATCGTTGAGATGGACGGACCTGAATTACCCGGTCTGGATGGCAGCGCGATAGGCTTTGTGGAGATGTTAAGAAACGCCGGCATAGAGAATCAGGGCGCGCCAAAAAATGTTTATCAGGTACGTTCGCCTTTATGGTTGGAACAGGACGGCGCGACTATAATGGTTTTACCGGATAACCAATTCAGAGTTTCTTATACATTGAATTACGAACATCCTGTACTTAGGACGCAATACCTGTCTTTTACTATCGATGAGAATACCTTCGAGAAAGAGATAGCGTCTTCAAGGACGTTTTGTCTCGAAAGGGAAGTGAAAGATCTCAGAGAGCAGGGCCTTGGCAAAGGAGCTAATTATGAAAATACAGTTGTCGTAGGAAATAAAGGCGTTATAGATAACAAGCTTAGATTCGAGGACGAGTTTGCCAGGCATAAGATACTGGACTTGCTGGGAGACCTGTATCTTTTGGGGTATGGCATCAGGGGGCATATAATCGCTATGCGCAGCGGACACCCACTGAACATAAAACTGGTAAATAAGATAAACGCTCAAAGAGAAAAGACATTGTCCGGAGGCATCAAGGGAGTGCATGTGGAAACAGGGTCAGGGATATTAGATGCAGAGGATATACAGAAAATATTGCCTCATCGTTATCCTTTTCTGCTGGTTGATAAGATAATAGAGCTTGAACCAGGCAAGAGAGCTGTCGGTATCAAGAACGTTACCATGAACGAGGAGTTTTTTACAGGCCATTTCCCCGGCAGGCCTGTTATGCCCGGTGTTTTGATAGTGGAGGCAATGGCTCAAGTGGCAGGAGTCTTGATGTTGAATAAAAAAGAAAACCTCGGGAAAATGGCTTATTTTATGAGCCTTGACAAGGCGAAATTCAGAAAGACAGTTGTTCCCGGTGACCAGCTTAGGCTGGAAGTAAGCGTGGTAAAATTAAAATCAAAAATAGGCCAGGTTCACACAAGGGCATTGGTGGATGATCAAGTGGTGAGTGAGGCAGATTTAATGTTTGCCCTGGTAAAGGCCTGACTTAATATTACTAAAGATTGCCATCTCTGCGAAAACAGGGACGGGAATGACCTATTGACGCGAGGTTAGGCAGTAAGATATTATGAAAATACATCCTACAGCTATTGTAGATAAAAAGGCAAAATTGGCCGACAACGTAGAAGTCGGCCCTTATGCTATTATAGGCCCTGACGTAGAGATAGCGGGTTCTACAAGTGTGGGAGCTCATGTTGTAATAGAGAGCCACACAAGCATAGGTGAGAATTGCCGGATATTTACAGGCGCTGTAATAGGGAGCATGCCTCAGGACCTTAAATATAAAGGCGAGAAAAGTTTTCTCAAGATAGGGAACAATAATATTATAAGGGAATACGCGACGTTGAATCCAGGAACCGAGGAGGGGAGCGTTACGTCTGTGGGAAACGGCAATCTCCTTATGGCGTATTCTCATGTCGCCCATGATTGTAAAATAGGTAACGGATGCGTTATAGCTAATTCGGGAACACTTGCCGGGCACGTGACTATTGAGGATAAAGTGGTGATAGGGGGGCTTACCGCGATACATCAATTTGCCAGGGTAGGAAAGCTGGCGATGATAGGTGGTTGCTCAAAGGTCGTGCAGGATATACCCCCTTTTTCAACATGTGACGGCCATCCCTCGAAAGTATATGGATTGAATATTATAGGTTTAAAGCGTTCCGGCATGTCAAAAGATACGTTGTTTGCGCTGAAACAGGCGTTCAAGATTTTATTCTATTCAAGATTGATCTTTAAAAACGCTTTTGAGAAGGTAAAGGAAGAGATCAGGGATGTAGAAGAAGTAGAATACCTTCTTACTTTTGTAAAAAATTCAGAAAGAGGTGTATGTAAAGGTGGAACAGAATAGAATAGGCTTGATAGCTGGTAACGGCAGGTTCCCTATACTTTTCGCGCAGGCAGCCAGAAAGAAAGGCATAGAGATAGTCGCGATAGCTATAAGCGGAGAGACATCAAAAAGCATAGAGCATAACGCGGACAAGATACACTGGCTCGGCGCAGGGGAGCTGGGGAAACTATCCGGGATAATCCTTGATGAAAAATTGACGTCTATCGTAATGGCAGGCCAGGTAAAACATAAGACGCTTTTTGACAGGAACATAAAGATAGATAAGGCAATGCAGTCCCTTTTGGATAATGTAAGGGACAAAAAAACCGACTCTCTCATCGGGGCAATAGCTAAAAAGCTGGAATCCCTTGGCGTAAAACTTTTAGATTCCACAACTTTTTTATCAGAGTATTTGCCTGAAAAGGGGCTTTTGACAAAGAACCCGCTCGGCGAGAAGATCCTGGAAGATATTGATTTCGGGCGAGAGGCCGCTAAAGTAATCGCCGGACTTGATATAGGCCAGAGTGTCGTAGTAAAAGATAAAGTGTTGCTGGCGGTAGAGGCCATAGAAGGCACGGATGAAGCGATAAAAAGAGGCGCGAAATACGGCAAGGAAGGCATTGTGGTGGTCAAGGTCTCCAAGCCCGGCCAAGATATGAGGTTTGATATTCCGATAATAGGGCCAGATACGATAAAATTATTAAAAAAAGTAAAAGCGGCATGTATTTCCATTGAAGCGAAAAAGACCCTTATAATAGACAAGAAAGAAACTATTGATATCGCCAATAGATCAGGAATAGGAATAATAGCTTCATAATGCGGGGCAATTAAAATGCCGAAGAAAAAGCAGGACAAAACCAAAAATATCATAAGCGCTCTTACTAAGATATCAAAAGTCATATCAAGTGATCTTTATTTAGAAGATATCTTGAAATTAATAGTAACAGTGACGGCGGAGGTCATGAATTCCAGAATATGTACTCTTATGCTTCTGGATGACAAAAAACAGAGTGTAAGCATAAGGGCGACCCAGAGCATAAGCGAAGAATATATAAAAAAGGAGCCTTTA
>JAHIUV010000002.1 GCA_018817035.1 Candidatus Omnitrophota bacterium
AATCCAGCGTCCTATTCGAAACAAGTCTGAAAAATCTGGATTCCTTAAGAGGTTCTTCAAGCATAAAAAGGGGCAGTAACTTAATAATATTCAAGGCTCGGTCTTGAACGCTTAACAGGTCATTCAAGGGCGGGTCTTTATCATGCTAAACGTGAAGTTAAGTAGTGAAATTTATGAGACTTTCTTCTCGCGTAAAAAATGTAACCGCATCATTGACTCTCGCCATTACAGCCAAAGCCAAGAGAATGAAACAGCAGGGCGCGGATATAATAGGTTTTGGATCCGGAGAACCTGATTTTGATACCCCCGACCATATAAAATTCTCGGCAATAGAAGCAATAAAAAAAGGTTTTACGAAATACACCCCGGCCTCGGGAACCGATGAATTAAAGAAATGCGTCTGCGATAAATTTTCCAGGGATAATGCCCTTTCTTATACCTCGTCCAATATAGTAATATCCTGCGGAGCGAAACATTCTTTATATAATATCATACAGGTTGTCTGTGACAAAGGCGACGAGGTCATAATACCTTCTCCTTACTGGTTGAGCTATCCTGAGATGGTAATGCTGGCTGAGGCAAAACCTGTTTTTGTAGAGACCAATGAGCGGGATAACTTTAAGGTATCCGGGGCAACTCTTAAGAAGTCCATATCCAAAAAAACAAAGGTCATTATCCTGAATAGCCCTTCCAATCCTACCGGTTGTATCTATAGCAAAGACGAATTAAAAGAAATAGCCGATATAGCGGTAAAGAATGACATATTGGTTATCAGCGATGAGATATATGAAAAGATAATCTTTGACGGTAAACCTCATGTCTCGATAGCTTCTATCAATGATGACATTTTCAGGAACACAGTGGTCGTTAACGGAGTTTCTAAGAGTTTTTCCATGACAGGATGGAGGATAGGATATGCCGCGTCCGCGGACAATGAACTTATGCAGGCCATAAAGAACCTGCAGAGTCATTCCACCTCTAACCCGACTTCTATCAGCCAGGCAGCGGCTGTCGAGGCTATAAAAGGAAACGATGATAGCGTAAAACAGATGTTGGCGGAGTTTCAAAAACGCAGGGACTATATTTGTAGCCGCATAAATAAAATAAAAGGCCTTTCTTGCTTAAAGCCTGAAGGCGCTTTTTATGTTTTTTGCAAGCTTGATAAAAAAGGCCTTTTGAGCATGGAGACGTGTGACAGGCTTTTGGAAGAGGCCGGAGTCGCCGCTGTCCCGGGCAAGGCGTTCGGATCAGACAGGCATATACGCCTTAGTTTTGCCACCAGTATGGAAAATATACAAAAAGGCATGGATAGGATGGAGGCGTGGTTTAATAGTCAGTGATTTATTTTTTGTTAGCCCTCGACTTTACTCGGACAATATTCTTCGAGCGAACCCTTCGACTGCGCTCAGGGTAAACTTCGTGAGTCGAGAAGCAAAGGTCTTAGTTCTCGACTCCCCGCCTGAGGCGGGTCGCTCGAACAATATTATTTGTCGAGACTCCTTATTAAAAATAGACACATTTATGTCAGGAAAAACTATAGCTGAAAAAATATTTAGCGCGCATTGCGGAAAGCCTGTCAGGGCCGGCGATGTAGCGGTCTGTGATATTGATTTTTGTTTTGGCCAGGACGGGACAAGTGGACTTATAATAGATTCTTTCAGGAAATTAGGCGCCAAGAAGCCTTTTGATAAGGATAAGTTCTGCATGGTGATCGACCATAGCGCGCCAAGCCCGAATATAGGCGTTTCTGAGGTCCATAAAAAGATGCGCGTTTTTTCAAGAGAGCATAAATTAAAGATTTTTGATATAGGCTGTGGTGTATGCCATCAGGTCATACCTGAGTCAGGACTTGTCAATCCCGGAGATCTGGTGGTCGGCGCTGATTCCCATACATGCACTTACGGGGCATTAGGAGTTTTTTCAACAGGCATGGGTTCTACGGACCTGGCAGTGGCTCTTGCTTCAGGAAAGAACTGGTTTAAGATACCCGAGACCCTTAAAATAATATTGAACGGAAAACCTAAAAAAGGCGTTTATTCAAAAGATGTTATTTTATATATAATAGGCGATCTCGGGGCCGCTTATGCTACTTATAAGGCCGTTGAGTTCTCAGGTGATTATATAAAAGGACTTAGCATGGACGCGAGGTTTACTATTTCGAATATGGCTATCGAAATGGGCGCTAAGGCAGGGATCATGGCGCCTGACGGCACTACTGTCAAATACATGCGGTCAGTTGCCGGCCGGTCGTCGTCTGTCTCAGGGGAAAAGATGCTAAAAATAAAAAGCGACAGTGACGCGCAATATTGCGAGGTTTTAGAATATGACGTAAGCAAGGTAACACCCCAGATAGCAAAGCCTCACACAGTCGATAATGTAATGCCCATAGATAAACTTAAGAGTATAAAAATAGATGAGGCCTTTTTAGGCACGTGCACGAACGGCAGGATGGAGGATTTGAAGATCGCTATATCCATTTTAAAGAAAAAATCCGTGCATAAAGACGTAAAGATGATAGTTGCTCCGGCCTCAAAAGCTATATTCCAGGAAGCGATAGAAAAGGGTATCATTTCTGATTTTGTTAAATGCGGGGCGTGTGTTGTGGCGCCGGGGTGCGGGCCTTGCGTAGGAACGCATAATGGCGTGCCTTCCGCCGGAGAGAATGTCATATCGACGGCTAACAGGAATTTTAAAGGCAGGATGGGCAATCCAGACGCGTTTATATACCTTGGGTCTCCGGCGACCGTTGCCGCGTCCGCGATAGAAGGCAAAATAACCAATCCTAAAAAGTATCTTTAATGGCTGAGGAGCGCTTATGGATCTTACGGGTTTTCTAAAAAAGGCTGTTGAGAAAAAGGCGTCAGACCTGCATATTACGGTTGACTCCCCTCCTATAGTCAGGATAGACGGCAGATTAATGCCTCTTTCTGATTGCCCAAGATTGACGAGAGAAGACTGTAAGCGTTTGATGTACAGTATATTAAATGATAAGCAAAAGGCTGAGTTCGAAAAAGATCTTGAATTGGACCTTTCCCTGGAGATTCCGGAGATCAACAGATTCAGGGTCAATGTGCATATGCAGAGAGGTAATGTTGAGGGCGCGTTCAGGCTCGTGTCATTAAATATCAAGACGCTGGTAGAGCTGGGCCTACCCGCTATAGTTTCCGATCTTTGCAGGAAGCCACAGGGACTTGTCCTTATTACGGGCCCTACAGGAGTAGGTAAGACTACAACGCTCGCGGCCATGGTGGATCTTATCAACAGTGAACGCCAGGCAATAGTCATAGTAATAGAAGACCCCATAGAATATGTGCACACTAATAAGCGCAGTATAATAAAACAAAGAGAAGTCTATTCTGATACAAGATCTTTTGCCGACGCGTTGATGCACGCGCTGAGACAGGATCCTAATGTAATAGTAGTGGGTGAAATGAGAAATTTAGAGACCATTTCCACTGTATTGACAGCGGCTGAAACAGGCCACCTTGTCCTTGCGACGCTTCATACGCCTAACGCGATGCAGACTATCGACAGGATAATAGACGTATTCCCCCCTTATCAGCAGCAACAGGTCAAGATACAGCTGGCAGGCACACTGCAGGCAGTAATATCGCAGCAGCTTTTGCCCAGGAAAGACACGGGAGGAAGAGTTCTCTCGACAGAGGTAATGGTAGCGACATCCGCGATAAAAAATCTTATCCGGGAACATCAGACAGAACAGCTCTCTACGCATATGCAGACAGGGGCCAAATATGGCATGCATACAATGGATAAGTCATTAAAAGCATTGTTCCAGAATGGCATTATAAGTGAACACGATTTCAAAACATATCTTGTGAATCCTGACGAGGCAAAAAACCTTTAATTGCCTGTTCGAGGCTAAGCCTCGCGCGGAGACAGTGGGAGAATGATAATGAAAGGTATAGCGTGCAAATTCGGAGATGATATAAATACCGATCTCATTATTTCCGGCAGGTATAAGTTTTCGATATCTGATCCTAATGAACTGGCCAGCCACGTATTCGAGGACGCCGACCCTGATTTTTACAAAAAGTTACGCGGAAGGCAATTTTTTGTGGTAGCCGGTAATAATTTTGGATGCGGGTCATCACGCGAGCAGGCCCCGCTTGCCATTAAGTATGCCGGATGCCACGCGGTGCTGGCGAAAAGTTTCGCCAGAATATTTTACAGGAACGCGTTTAACCTGGGACTACCGCTTATAGAATGTGATACCGGCAAGATAAAAAATGAGGACGTACTGGAGGCAGACCTTAAAAAAGGCGTTATTGTCGATGTGACCGGCGGCGTGTCGTTGAAGATAAAGCCTTTTAATAAATTCCAGAGCGCGCTGGTGGAAGAGGATGGAATAATAAATTTTTACAAAAAACACGGAGGCCTTGACCTTGACATATAAAGTGACTTTGATACCGGGTGACGGAATAGGAAGGGACGTTAGTCTCGCGGCAAAACGTTGTATAGACGCTACGGGAGTCAAGATAGAATGGGAAGAGCAGATCGCGGGCGCTGAAGCCATGGAAAAGTTTGGGACTGTTCTGCCGACTCAGGTCCTGGATTCAGTGAGAAAAAATAAGGTCGCGATAAAGGGCCCTATTGTTACTCCTGTGGGCAAAGGGTTTCGCTCAGTAAACGTGCAGCTGAGGGTGCTATTGGGGCTGTATGCGTGCTTAAGGCCGTGCAAAATATATAAAGGCGTTAAAACAAGGTATGCCGGGGTAGACTTAATAATCGTAAGGGAGAACACTGAGGACCTGTACGCCGGGATAGAGTTTGCGGAAGGCATGGCCAGGACAAAAGAAATGATAAAATGCATTGAGGAATTAAGCGGTTCTTCCATCAAAAAAGATTCCGCTATAGGCATTAAGCCTATATCCATAACCGCGTCAAAAAGAGTGATAAAATTCGCTTTTGATTATGCTGTCAAGAATAATAGAAAAAAAGTAACAGCTGTCCATAAAGCCAATATAATGAAAGAAACTGATGGCCTGTTTCTTAAGGTAGCTAGAGACGTTGCCGAGGATTATAAAGGAAAGATAGAGTTCGAGGACAGGATAGTTGACAATATGTGTATGCAGCTTATACAAAAGCCCGAGCTTTATGATGTTTTGGTGCTTCCAAATCTGTATGGCGATATTTTGTCTGATCTGTGCGCCGGACTGGTAGGGGGACTTGGTGTTGCTCCCGGAGCCAATATTGGGAATGGCATGGCGCTCTTCGAGGCTGTCCACGGCAGCGCGCCGAAATACGCGGGACTGAATAAGGTGAATCCTACCGCGATGATATTGTCAGGAGTCCTTATGCTCAGGTATCTTAATGAGAATGCCGCGGCTGACAGGCTTGAAAAAGCAGTCGCTGATGTCATAGCTGAAGGTAAAGATGTTACGTATGACCTAAAAGCGGATAGGAATGATCCGAGCGCTGTCGGTACCAGCCAGATGGCGGATGCTATTATTGAGAGGGTGAAGTAAAAGCTCGAGTATTAATTGTTGCCGGCGTTGAGCAAAAACAGGCAGGATGCCGATATTACAAAGAAAGAAATAATTAAGCTGTCAGCTTACAGCTTGACGGGAAATCGGAAATTTTGTTCTCGACTTCGTCCGCCAGGGGCGGACGAAGTCGAGAAGAATTGGGTATGAAAATTTTATGAAAAAAAAAGTAGCTGTTATTGGCGCGGGGAATGTCGGGGCCATGGCCGCGTCTCGGATAGTCGACGCTGACCTTGCGGATGTTGCCTTGATAGATATTGTTCCTGGGCTGGCAAAGGGAAAGGCGCTGGATATTTCCGATGCCAGGCCTATAGTCGGTTCTAAGGCCAATATTTTCGGTTCAGAAAGTTTTGACGCGCTGCGGGATTCGGACATAGTGGTAGTAACAGCCGGCCTCGCGCGAAAGCCGGGCATGTCGAGGGATGATCTTTTAAAAAAGAACACCCAGATCATAAAAGATATTTCCTGTCATATAAAGAAGCAGTGCCCTTCATCTATAGTGATCATCGTGACCAATCCTCTTGACGCTATGGCGTATCTTACCATGAAGACTACCGGATTTGAGCCGGGCAGGGTCATAGGCATGGCGGGAGTTTTAGATTCCGCGAGATTCGCCAATATAGCCTCTGAAAATATAAAAGACGCGGAACGCGACGATATCTTTATGATGGGGAGCCACGGCGACACCATGGTCCCTATAAACAGAGCCAAGAGTTTATCCGATGATATTTTTAAAGAAACCTCAGATCGAGCCAGGAAACGCGGGGCAGAGATAGTCGGACATTTAAAAACCGGAAGCGCTTATTTTGCTCCGTCCGCCGCTGTTTTTTATATGGTGAAGTCTATATTGAAAAATGAGGAGAAGACTGTTTGTGCCAGCGCTTACCTGAGCGGAGAATACGGTGAAAAAGACATTTACATAGGCGTACCGCTTACTCTCGGGTCTCGCGGCGTAAAGAATATCATAAAAATAGAGCTTACCGACCAGGAAAAACAATCTTTTAAAGAATCCGCCCGCGACATTAGAGAATCAATAAAAAAGATACAATAGAACAAGCAATAAAAATAACCTTAACTTCACAAAACTGCAATGCACTGTTGTGAAGTTAAGGGGAGTTATTATGAATAAATATGACGTTGCCATAATAGGGTCAGGGCCATGCGGTTATGTGGCGGCTATAAGGGCTGCCCAGGCAGGCTTAAAGGCTTGCATCTTTGAAGAGGACAGACTCGGAGGAGTATGTCTTAATTGGGGGTGTATACCTACAAAGGCTATTTTAGCGTCCAGTGAGGCGTTGTATAGCATACAACGTTCCGAAGAATTTGGGATAAATGTAAAAGATTATGACATCGATTTCCAGAAAATACAGGAAAGAAAAGAAGGAATAGTAAAAAAACTTTCAGCCGGCATAGAGATGCTCCTTAAGGCGAGAAAGATAGAGCTAATAAGAGGGCATGCCGAAATAAAGGATAGAAACCGCGTATCATCCGGCGGAACAGAAATAGAGACGAAAAACATACTGATAGCGAGCGGATCTCTCCCGTTCGAGCTCCCGGGGATGGACTTTGACGGCTCACGTATCATTTCCAGTTCCGATATGCTTAGATTGCGCAGTATCCCAAAAAGCATAGTTATCGTAGGCGGCGGCGTTATAGGGTGTGAATTCGCGTCCATATACAGGACGTTCGGGGCAGAGATCGCCATAGTCGAGATGACGGATCGCCTTTTGCCCGGAGAGGATCCTGAAATATCCAGAAAAATAGAGCAGGTTTTTAGAAAGAGAGGCATTAAGGTATTCACAAAAACAAAAGTCGAAAATATAGAGAAGAAAGATACTTTTGTCAGGGCTATCCTTTCCGGAGGCGAGTCTGTTTCGGCCGACAAAGCCTTTGTATGCGTAGGAAGAAGGCCTAATTCCGAAAGTATGGGTATTCACAATATAGGCGTGGAATGCGATAAAGGCTGGATAAAGATAGATAAAGATTTCCGGACTAATGTTAAGAGTGTTTATGCCGCGGGGGACGTAAAGGGCGGCATTTTGTTGGCGCATGTGGCATCAAGGGAAGGCATATGCGCTATCGAGGCGATGATAGGGAAAGAAACAAGCATAGATTATAACGCAGTGCCTAATTGTATTTTTACCCATCCGGAGATAGCGAGCGTAGGCCTTAGCGAAAGCCAGGCAAAAGAAAAAAATGTCTCCGCGCGTTCCAGAAAATTCCTGTTTTCAGCGATAGGTAAGGCGCATGCGATGGGCGAAACCGATGGGTTTATTAAATTAGTCGTCGATATAAAAACAGATAAGATCCTGGGCGCGCAGATCATAGGGCCTCACGCGACAGGACTTATAGCCGAACTATCGCCTTGTGTCCAGTTTGGGATAACATCCGAAAAACTTGCCTCTGTTATACACGCGCACCCGACATTGTCAGAAGTGATCCAGGAAGCATCCGAGGCAATACATGACAGGGCAATACATGGTTTATAGGTAATATATGATTATTCGCATAGGCATCTTAGGCGGAACATTCGATCCTGTCCATAATGGGCATTTATATATGGCTTGTGAAGTCCTTAAAAGGCTTCGCCTTGACAAAGTGATCCTTATGCCCGCGTATCACCCTCCTCATAAAAAAAATACAGGTATTACTTCAGCGCGCCACAGGTATAATATGCTAAAGCTCGCCGTAAAAGGCTCTAAGGAATTTAAAGTATCAGATATTGAGATCAAAAGAAAAGGCCGTTCGTATTCGATCCGGACTTTAAAACAGTTAAGGGAACGCTACGGAGCTGAAGCAAAATTGTTTTTTATAGCGGGTTCTGACGCGTTAAAGGATATAGACACATGGAGAGACCTTAAAGGCATATTGGGCCTTTGCAGTTTCGTGATAGTCAAGAGGCCCGGATCGCGCATAAAGATGTCCCGTCGGGAATTTATGATTTTACGCATAGGAGCAAAAGATATATCAGCTACTGATATAAGAAAAAAGATAAGGTGCTCCGGACAGGTAAAAAAACTTATTCCCTCGACAGTAAAAGACTACATAAAAAGTCACGGCTTGTATCATATTGCCAAAAATATTTGACAATTAGCAAATAGTGTGTTAGATTTTATACAAACATCAGCAGCACAAACACAGGGAGGTGCTTAATGGCACAAGGTTATTGCGTGAAGTGTAAGGCTAAGAAGGAAATGAATGATGCTGAGGAAGTCACGATGAAGAACGGCAGAAAAGCAATGAAGGGCAAATGCCCTACGTGCAATACCAGTATGTTTTGTATTCTTGGAAAATAACTACCACTAATCCGGAATAATACGTGAGATCAAAACAAAAAGCGCTATTCTTAGCAGATCTTGCAAGAGCTAAAAATGCGGATGATCTAGTGATATTGGATATGAAAAAGATATCCAATGTCACGGATTTTTCCATTATCATGACCGCTTCTTCTTCAACGCGGGCTCAAGCGATCTCGAATAATATAGAAAAAGGTTTGTTGGAAATAAAGGATAAGCCTTTGAGCGTTGAGGGATACCGCGAAGCGGGATGGATCCTTATAGATGCCTATGATGTCGTGGCGCATGTATTCACAGGCGGCCTGAGGGATTTTTATAATTTAGAAAGCTTATGGAGCGACGCACCCAGGATCAAGGTATGCAAAAAAAAGCGAAAAAAGAAACGAATCACCTCCGGGAAAATCTCGAAAAGAAAATAAAAGAACTCTCCGCGCTTTATGAAGTCGGAAAATCCATATCTTCCACTCTTCATTCCGACGAAGTCCTTAAGCTGATCACTAAAAAAGCCGCCAAAATAATGAACGCTTCTTCCTGCACATTAAGGCTTTTGGATAAAACAAAACAGGATCTTGTGCTGAAATGCGCTTATGGGCTTACTCAGAGCCTTTTCAAGGTAAAGAAAAGCCTCAAAGTCGGCGAGAGTATTGCCGGGCGCGTCGTAAAAAGAGGGATCCCTTATGCCATTAAAAACATAGACAGGGAGAAAAAATATAAATATCCTCATTTGGTAAGGCAAAAAGGGCTAAAATCCCTAGTCGCGGTACCGCTGGTCCAAAAGAATCAGATAATAGGTGTACTTACTATTTACAATAAAAAAGTATGCGATTACACCAAGAACGATGTCAATCTTTTGTGCATGTTTGCCGGCCAGGCCGCCATAGCCATTGAGAATTCCAGGTTATATGAGCAGGTCGAGGTAGGGTATCTCAATACTATCAGGACGCTTTCTAATATTATTGATGCCAAAGATAGCCACACCTACGGGCATTCTGAGCGCGTCATGGAATACTGTACTGAAATAGCTCACTTGCTTAACCTTTCTAATAACGAAAAAGAGATATTGAAATACGCCAGTCTTTTGCATGACATAGGTAAGATAGGTATAGATGTAGGT
>JAHIUV010000037.1 GCA_018817035.1 Candidatus Omnitrophota bacterium
CGACGAGGATAATAGTGCTTAGGAACGTATTTGGGTTTGGCGAAAACATATTGTACAAAGTCCCGATGGTCAGCAATATTTACAGGACCATAAAAGAAATATCAGGCGCGTTCTTTGTCCAGCAGAAGAGCATATTCAAGAGAGTGGTCTTATTGGAATATCCCCGTAAAGGGGCATATCAACTAGGCTTTGTTACGTCGGAGGCTAAAGGAGAGGTGGGATGTCGATTAGGGAAGGAAGTGCTTAGCGTTTTTGTGCCGACCTCACCTAATCCTACCTCAGGAGTACTGGTATTTGTTCCCTTGGAAGATGTAATAGAACTTGATATGACGGTCGCGGCGGGTATGAAGATGGTCATATCAGTGGGCGCGGTAGCTCCCGGGAACATAAAATATCCGGTTACGAAAAAATAACTTTAAAGAATTGAAAGTAAGTCGGATCAACGTGGCTATACAAAAGACAGAAGCGATTCTTTTAAGAAAAAGAGACCTTAGGGAGACAAGCCTCATACTGACCTTTTTTACAAAAGATTTCGGTAAGATACATGGGGTACTGAAGGGTGCCAGGGGCAGCAGGGCCAGGAGTGGGTCAAACCCGCTGTATTTCGGCCTGGAGCAGATAGTTTTTTATGAAAAAGAAAAAAGCGATTTTTTTATCATATCGCAGTGCGAGCCCCAGCTGATTTTTTTGGATATCCTTAAAGATTGGGGCAGGGCTTCCTCGGCATATTATATGTTGGAACTTACGGATGTATTTACGGAGTCAAGAGACTCATCGCCGGAGATATTTGAAAACCTGTTGAATGGTTTAAAGGCATTGAACTACGGCAAGGAAGCCGGATCAATAGCGTGTCTTTTTGAGGTGAAGTTTTTGACGGCGCTGGGGTTATGGCCGGGAAGCGAGACGTTTGAGCTGACAAGAGGCGCGGCTTCAACATTGGCGCATTTTGAAAAAGAGGAGTGGCAGGCTTCCTCAAAGATAAAATTAACGCGTGAAGCGCTGGACGAGATAAAAAAAATAACAGGAAAAATAATACAAGACAACATAGAAAGACCGCTAAAAACAACTAAGATATTTTCTCATTGCTCGAGGCTTAGCCTCGAACAATGAGTGCTCGAGGCTAAGCCTCGAGCATGAGAGAGGTTTTATGAAAAAATTATCATTTGTTGAGGTAGTGGCGCGGTTAAACGAGTTTTGGGCGCGGCAAGGATGTATTATAATGCAGCCTCTTGACACAGAGGTTGGGGCAGGGACATTTCATCCCGCGACTTTTTTTAAATCACTCGGGCATGAGCCCTGGCGCGCGGCGTATGTCCAGCCTTCGAGGCGTCCCACTGACGGCAGGTACGCGGACAATCCCTTAAGAATGCAATTTTATTATCAATATCAGGTATTGGTCAAGCCTACCCCGTCGAATATCAAAAAGCTCTACCTGGAAAGCCTTAAATATTTAGGTATAGATACCAAAACGCATGAGGTAAGATTTGTCGAGGATGATTGGGAATCTCCTACGTTGGGGGCCTCAGGCCTTGGATGGGAAGTCTGGCTGGACAGCCTCGAGATCACCCAGTTTACATATTTTCAGCAAATAGGAGGCAAGGAACTTGACAAGATATCCTGCGAGATAACATACGGGCTTGAGCGCATATGCATGTTTATTCAGAACAGGTTCAATGTATTCGATCTGGAATGGCAGGACGGACTGAAGTATGGCGACATATACAGGCAACAGGAAATAGAGTATTCAAAATATAATTTTGACGAAGCGAATATAGATATGTATTTAAAAATGTTTGAATCTTTTGAACAAGAGGCCGCGAATCTTATTAACAAAGGTTTGCTTTACCCCGCTTACAGTTTTGTTTTAAGGGCATCGCATGCTTTTAATGTCCTTGATGCCCGCGGCGCCGTGAGCCAGGGTGAGAGGCCTCGTTACATAGGCAGGATACGTTCATTATCTAAACGCTGCGCGGAACTATATCTTGCGCCAAAGCCGGATAAGGAAGAGGCTTAACTTCACAGTGCAAGGCACTGTTGTGAAGTTAAGGAAGAAAATTTATGAAAAAAGGGTTTAAGGATTTTTTACTTGAGATAAATACTGAGGAGCTTCCCGCCGGATGCGTAATGCCGGCGCTGGAGTCCCTGTATAATGCTTTTATCGGGCAATTTACCGCCTTAGGCATAGACTTTGACCCTGATGTCAGCGCGGGCCTCCGCATGGCTACCAAGAACACCTTGGTCTGTTATATAAAGGATGTATCGCCGACCCAGAGAACCGCTTTAAAAGAAGTTTTGGGGCCTCCTAAAAGGATCGCTTTTGACGAAAAAGGAAACCCCACGAAACAGGCTGTTGGTTTCGCGAAAAATCAGGGAGTGGATGTGAGCGAGTTAAAGTTCAAGCAGACTCCAAAGGGAGAATACCTGGTTTTTGAGAAACAGGAAGCGTCCAGGGCCACGAAAGATATATTGCGAGAAATAATTCCCGTTATGATAAAAGGCATTAGTTTTGCCAAAACAATGAGATGGGATGATTCAGGCCTGCGTTTTGCCCGCCCAATAGAGTCTGTCCTCGCGTTATTCGGCAATGAGAGCATATCTGTCAGCGTCGGGAACGTAGCGCAGAAAAAAATAACCGCTACGCCTGAAAGATACCTAAAAACGCTGAAGAGGTCATGCCTTATAGACGCGTCGGAGAGAAAGATAAAGATAAGAAAGATGATATTGGACGCCGCTAAAAAGAACGGAGCTGATCCGAAAGCGGATGAAAAACTGCTGGAGGAAGTAACATTTATGGTCAACCTACCCGAGGCTTTTACGGGGAGCTTTAATAAGGAGTTCCTTGATCTGCCGGAGGAGGTCCTCAGGGCGAGTATGGCGAAGCACCAGAGGGTATTTCCTGTCATGAAGAGAGGAATGCTCATAAATAAATTCGTCGCCATAATAGACGGAAAAGGCCGTGATGAAAATAAGGTAAAGAGAAATTATGAGAATATTTTAGAGGC
>JAHIUV010000038.1 GCA_018817035.1 Candidatus Omnitrophota bacterium
AAGAATATTGTCCTTCGATTATATCCCGATACTTCGGGACAGGCTCAGGACTTTGCTTGGGGTTTAATATTGTTCGAGCGAACGCAGTGAGTCGAGAACAGCAATAAAAACTCAGTCATGCAAAAGTCAGCAAACTATTTTACAATATCATTTTTTGGTAGCTAGAAATTACCTGCTATCGTTTTCTTACGCAGAACATGATGGTACTTTAGCGCGAATCTGTGCGCCTCATCTCTTATCTGTTGGACAAAATACATCAGCTGCGAATCCTTGTTTATGCCCAGCGAGGCCTTGGAACCCAGCATGAATACCTTTTCTTCTTTTTTGGCGATGGAAACAACCGGCACATTCCGCAGGTTTAACTTTACCAACTCATCATATGCCGCCCACAAATGGCCTTTGCCTCCGTCTATTATAACCAGGTCGGGAAATTCCCCGTCCTCGTCTTTTAACCTTTTATAACGCCGCCTTACTATCTCGCGTATCATCGCGTAATCATCTATATCGCTTACGCTTTTTATCCTGAATTTCTTGTAGTTTGACTTATCAGGCTTGCCATTATGGAAATACACCATTGACCCGGTCGCTTCTTTGCCTGACATATTGGAAACATCAAAAGCCTCTATGTTCAAAGGAAGCCTTGGAAGCCTGAGAAGCTTTTTTAATTTAACGGCAACATCGCCCCATCCGCTGTAATCCCTCATTTTCTTACCCGGGATCTCGGAGAGCGCGGAGATCCTGTTCCTTATCGCCAAGGCTTTTTCAAACTTCTCATCCTTTGCCGCCCGCGCCATTTTTCGCGCCAATTCTTTTAACAGCTTTACCTTTTTCCCCTCTAAAAACAATATCAGATGGCTAACGATCTCCTTGTATTCTTTTTCACTGATTTTTTTAACGCACGGCCCCATACATTGGCCTATATGAAAAGATAGGCATACCCCGTCAGAGATGCTCCTGCATGTCCTCAAAGGAAAGATACTCTTCATGATCGAAAGCGCCCTGCGTAAAGGCTTTACGCGCGTATACGGCCCAAAATATCTCGAGCCGTCATCGATTTTTTTCCTGGTAATCAAAAGCCTGGGGAATTTTTCGCTAAGCGTCAGTTTTAAAAAAGGAAAGCTCTTATCGTCCTTGAGCTCCACATTATATTTAGGTTTTTTCTCTTTTATAAGGGCTGCCTCGCGTATAAGCGCCTCTTCTTCTGACGAAGTAACCAGGTACTCGATGTCCAGGACGCGTTCCATTAAAGACATCTGCCTCGCTGTCATGGGCCTTGCCTTCTGAAAATAGCCGGGCACTCTCTTAGAAAGGTCTTTTGCCTTACCTATATAAAGCACCTCTCCGGAAGAGTCTTTCATCATATAAACCCCGGGAGTTTTTGGAATATTTTTCAACTTATCTTTAATACTCATATTGTAAACTCCGTTACCTCTTCGCCGGAAATTTTAAAAATTGCCTGGCCTCCTTAATGTCAATAATAAGAACTGCCGCGACATAACTGACAATACCTATCAGCACGACCAATAAAATATTGATCCCTGCCTTGAACTCGCAAAAATAAATAACAATCGCCATCACCATGCTCGCCGCCAGGACCCTTATGAACGAACTCAACATTCTCATCCCGTCCAGTTTGCCGATTTTCTTTCTTAAAATAAACAACAACAGGAAGAAATTAAAGATCCCGGAAATAGACGTGGAAAGCGCGAGGCCGTTTATCTTAAGCGGAAACATCAATAATACGCTCAACACTATATTTAACACCAAAGATACACTTGCTACTTTTACCGGAGTCAATGTGTCCTTCAAAGAGTAAAAACATGACACCAGTATCTTGATCCCCGCGTAACTAAAAAGTCCTATTGAATAAAATATAAGCGCTCCGGCGGTTATGGATGTCGAATAACGATCGAACATCCCTCTCTCAAACAGCATGGCGGTTATGGGCCTGGCAAGCATAATAAGCCCGACAGAGGCCGGAATCATGATAAAATTTATCGCCCTTAATGAGAAGGAAAGAGTTTCTTTTAACTTGAAAAGCCCTTCTTCCAGCGCTTCCCTTGACATAGTAGGTAAAGCGGCCTGGGCAATAGCGATGCCGAATATAGCCAACGGGAACTGAAAAAGCCTGTTAGCGTAATAAAGCGCCGCGACTCCTCCGGAGCCGACTATATAGGAAAAAGACGCCAGCATAGTATTCACAAAAATATTTATCTGATAAACACAAGACCCCAGGATCCTTGGGATAAGAAGCATCCCTATTTTTTTCACTGCCGGGTGGCGGATACCATTTTTGAAATCAAACCTGAAACCTTTTGAAAATAAAATAGGCACCTGCACGGCCAATTGAATAACGCCGCCTATTAAAACACCGGCTGCCAGGGCGGATACACTGCCCTGCCTTGTCAACGCGCAGATTATGATCGAAAGATTAAGTATTGCCGGCGCAAAAGCCGGGCCTGAAAAATGCCTCAGCGAATTAAGAATGCCCATACTGTATGCCAAAAGCCCCACCAGCAATACATAAGGGAACATCAGGCGCGTCAGGGATATCGTAACTCTTAATTTTTCAGGGTCTCCGGCAAAACCCGGAGCTATTAAGCGGACTATGGACGGGGCGAAGATCACTCCCAATAAAGTCAATCCGGCAAGAACAATAAGGACAGCGTTCAGCAACACATTCGCCAAATGCCAGAACTCTTCTTTATTCCTTGTTTCGGAATACTCACTCATGACAGGCACCAGGGCCGCGTTCATAGCGCCCTCTCCCACGAGGTCCCTCAGCATATTCGGAATACGGAACGCCACGACAAATGCCTGCGCGTAACGGGCTGTGCCGAAAAAATTAGCAATCAATATATCCCGGACAAAACCCAGGATCCGGCTTATGACCGTAGCAAACCCTATTGTCCCCGCTGATTTAATAATGTGCTTTCTGCTTGACATATCCAACCCTATATGATATTTTATCCTAACGTAAAAGGAGCCAATATTATGCCGATATTACATGCGTCTTACAAGAGCATAAAAGTAACAGAAAAAAAGACAGGCCGGAATCAATCTGTAAAATCTCTTTTAAAAACAGAGACGAAGAAATTTACAGAACTTTTATCTTCCAAAAAGATAGATGAGGCAAAGAAACAGCTTAATACGCTTATGTCGAACCTCGATAAGGCATGTTCCAAGGGAATACTGCACACAAAAGCTGTTTCTCGCAAAAAATCCCGTCTGATGAAAAAACTTACGTCCGCAACGACTGCTTGATTTAAGTTGTTCGAGGCTAAGCCTAGAACACTTAGTTGTGAAGTTAAGCGCAGGTTTTTGCTATTAAACGCTCTATTGCCAGATTTGAGCGTTCTCCTGTTTTTATATCCTTGTCAGCCCTGATTATTTCATCCAACAGCGTCAATACCTGAACCTTTTTGAACGCGGTTGCGTACCGGATCATCTGATCGAACATCCTTGGACTCAAGCCAAGATCTTTACGCATCTCGCCAGTGCCCTTGATCTTAAGGAATTCTTTTATTCTCAAAAGCATCCTGGCATTCCATGCCAAAAGCCCCAGAAGCTCTGTTTCCTTTTTTTTATCTCTTTTCAGGGAAGAAAAAATCTTTAGCGCTTTACCCGCGTCTCTCTTGACTATGCTGCCCATAAGATCAAACGCGGTATGTGAAGGGCTTGACCCCGCTATATTCTCGACATCCCGCTTTGTTATTAAATCTCTCGCGCCCGTATATAAAATAATGCTATCCATGCTGGAAGACAAAACCATTAGATCATTAGGCAGCGCTTCTTTTATTGCGTTTATAGCGTCAATGGCTATTTTTTTTCCTGAGGCTCCGGCCTTATTAGTTATCCACGCATCGAGGCCTGAACCGTACAATCTGTTGTAATACACGAGATGCGCTAGCTTTGAAGCTTTCAGGAGAAATCCTTCTTTTATTTTTGGCGCTGGGCTTCCTATGACAAATATCGAACTTGCCTTGGGATTCTGCAGATACAAAAGCACGGATTCCTTAAAAGCCGCTAAAAGTGAATCAGCGTCCTTAAGGACAACCAGGCGCTTTTTCGATAAAAAAGGCACGGTATTAAGGTTATCCATCATCCCCCTGAAATCCAGGTCTTTGTCCTTGCCGTAAAATACGCTATAATTAAAGTCTTTCGCGGAAGCATCCAGAAAAACGGATTTTAATTTTTCGACAGCCTCTTCCTTTAAGAAGTCCTCTTCTCCGAGAAAAAGATACGCGGGGAACATTTTGGTGGGCATAAAATTAATTTTGCGATTAAGAAATTACCAGTTTTCAACTATCCTGTTGATGATCCTTCTGGCAAGATCCGACGCGGCGTCCTTTAAGGCCTCGGACTCGCTCTTTTCCAGAGAACCTGTCGTAAAATATGTGGTGTCGCCTGTTATGCCTTTCTCTTCCAATAAAACCTTGGGGCCAGACAGGCTCTTTAACCTAAAATCGCACACCAGGCTTATCCTGTATTCTCTTACGACCTCATTCTGATACCTCAAAGGGTCTTTTCTGTATTCTATGATCTCGCCTTCGACTACCGCGTCAGCATAATTTTCAGAGGCAATCTTTAAATGGCCGTCCAAAAAGATCCTTTCTACTATAGCGTCCCTGAGATCGACCTCGAGATCGGGCCTGTATACCTCATATTTATCTTTAGCGCTTACTTCTTTGGTTATATCTATATTATTGCCGAATATACCTACATGGATCGTCCTTATGTTATCAGGCATGACCGCCTTCGCGCTATAGCCACAGCCACTGATGACCAATAAGAACATAAGCGCGTAAGAACACGAGAGTAATAGTTTACTTTTTTTCGATCGCATTTAGACGCCCCCTGGCAAA
>JAHIUV010000039.1 GCA_018817035.1 Candidatus Omnitrophota bacterium
ACTCTGCTGACTTTGAAACTTCTCGACTTCGCCCCTGACAATATTGTTCGAGCTTGTCGAGAACATAAAGCTTGGGGCTACGCTCGAAGAATATTGTTTGAAATATTCAAAAGTCAGCAAACTATTTTACAGTATCAAAAATCTTGCTATATTAAACCTTGAGTGGTAATATTATATGGAGACTAAAAGAGAGGTACGCTATGGAACAGATCCTTATAAAAGAAAATAAATATAATGGTACCTATGTGGCAATAAAGGATTTTGACGATAATACTGTTATTGCTAATGGCAAGGATCCTAAAGAAGTATATGATAAGGCCGTGGGAAAAGGGCATTCTGACCCTGTAATACTCTTTATTCCTGCCAAAGATATGGTTCAGATATACTAAAATGGAACTCTCAAATATCCCCTTCACTAAATTAAGTTCTGACGATATTTCAAGACCGTGGTTGCCTGTTACTATAGTTAATCCGCATTCCAATAAAAAAGTAAAGGTCTTAGGTTTAATTGATACAGGAGCAGATGAATGTGCTTTGCCGGCATCTTATGCCGCAATATTAGGCCATAACCTTCAGGCAGGTTCGGCTAAAGAGATAAATACCGGCAATGGAAAAACCATAGCATATTCTCATACAGTGAGAATTGAGATGTCCGATATCGTTATTAAAGAAACTCTTATAGATTTTATGTCAAACCTTTATGTGCCTTTATTGGGAGTAAAAAGTTTTTTAAGTAATTTCATCCTTATGGTTGATTATCCTCAAAAGAAATTTTCTCTTTTACATTCCCAAGAAAACCTTTAAAACTGTTCGAGGCTTAGCCTCGAACAAAAATATTGTGCCTGTGTCGTATAATGGGCCTTTGTATAGTTCTATTACTGACTTTTCTGCTTTTTTTATGAATTCTCGCATTGCACTGCCGTCAGGATGTTTTGACAGGGTTCCAACAAAAAATATGGCTTTTCCTGTTACGCCTGTTGCGCCTCCTATTAGGCCTGTTTTGTAGCCTGGGAGTTTTATGTAGCCTGGGCTTATTAGTAGTGCTTTGCCTCCTCTTTTTTCCCATTCTTTCTTTACGCCTGGGTCTGAGGTAATTATGTGTTTATTGTCTACAGGGATTATGGAGCATTTTGTGTAGCCTTGCGCTACAGGGATGTGGTTTGCTTTTATTTCTTTTATCTTTTTTTCGATCTTTCCGTGGTAATGGATAATGTGTTTTCCAATACTGCAGGCATTATAGAGTATGTCTTTTGGGTATTTGTTAGGCTTTATGGAGCTTCCTTTGACGCATTTGTGTCCGTTCTGCCTTAAAAGTTTAGCTATATTTTCAAGAGACGGTTCGTATATATTTAAATCCTTGGTCTTAAAAAACATCATATCTACGTGACCCTTTATCGGTTTTGGGAGTTTTTTATGCAAAGGGACTTCAGCGAGATAATAGTTCATCTTCTTTAATTTTTCTTTTGCTGCTTTTGGCATGCGTGGATCTATAAGGGCAATGTCTTTTCGAACATCTTTTACTGTAATGTTGTATCTTCTCGACTTCGCTTGAAGAATATTATTCGAGCGCAATAAAACAGGCACTTTGAAATATTCTTCTAAAAATCTTTTCTCCCTGCCCTTGTGGCCTGATATAAGATTAAATTTTTTCCTCGGCGCGTGGATCTCTATGTGTGAGCGGTTCGCGACATACCTGTCTTTGACAGCGTCGAGTATTTTATTACGCATTGACCTGGCGCGCGTCATTTCTCCGAAGGCGTGATGATACGGGCCGGCTATCATAGCGCTCTTTGAGTCAAGGTCCTTTGAAGGATGAAGCCCTATACGTATTACTTTTATGCCTCGCTTTTCGAATATATCCAGTATTGTCGAAGACTGTTCTATCGCCTCCTCCGGCGTCAAAGGTTTATATATTCCTTTTTTATACTGCCTGGCTAATTCAGTGCCTTTTATGACAAGGGTCGGATATATCCTAGCTGTTTCAGGTTTTAGTTTAATAAGTTTTTCGGCAGTGGCTATGGATTTTTCCAACGTATCGCCCGGCAAACCCAACATTACCTGCACGCCGAGTTTAAGCCCTGCCTTTTTTATGATGCGCACGGCTTTTTTAACGGCATCCGGAGGCATTTCCCTTTTTATCTTCCTTAAAACGCCTTTATCCAAAGACTGCACGCCTAATTCCACAAGGCAGCCGCCTTTTCTTTTAAACATTTTCATTGCCTTAA
>JAHIUV010000040.1 GCA_018817035.1 Candidatus Omnitrophota bacterium
GGCCATAATCCCGCGACATGGTCCCAGTGGTCATGAGAGATCACAATATGCCTTATATCCGCCGGGTCTATTTTCATTTTACGCATATTAGAAAATAAAACGTCAGGCCTGCCAAAAGTATCAAACAATAAATCTCCTATTAAAAAAGAGACCCCCCATCTTTTAATAAACCTTTCTCGCTTTGCAGAACCTGTGGCTATTATTTTTATGTCCATATTTGAGAAACTTTTAATATCTACCTGTTTTTCTTTTTAGCGATAATCACCCAATGGTAATCGTCCTCGTGCTTATTTATTTCATACCCTAAATCAGAAAAATAAGAGTAAACATGCCCTTCGGTAACGCCAAAATTAGTATGGACGCGGCCTTCTTTTTTATGCATAGCATCTATCATATCCATGCCCTGCCTGTTGAAATCCGAAGTAATGATCTTTCCGCTCTGACGCAACACCCTGTCCATTTCTGATAAGATATCGTCAACACCATCTATATGATGGAACATGTTAATGGCAAAAATATTATCGAAACTTCCGTTTTTAAAAGACAAGGACTTACCGTCCATTAGGCGCAATTCAACCTTTGGGAGAAGGTTTTCATAAGCAAGGTTCAGCGCTGTTTTTTTCAAAGATTCCATATCATTATCTATCGATGCAAAATTATAACCTGCTTTTGCCAGCGTGAGCGCCATATAACCACTGCCTGAACCTACTTCAAGGATACTTCCTTTTAAAGCGCCCGCCTTATCCAGTATAAACTCCCTGCTTCCCGTAAAATCCTGGCCCAGGCTTTTATACAAGGCCATCCTTTCGGTAAAATATTTGTGGTTTTCGGCTATTTCCTCTTTTGTAAATTTTGGATCATATCTCATGACAAGTTTTTCTCCAGTTTATCCCAGATATCAGAAATATCTTTTTTGGTTTTCCCGTCACAATATTCCACTATTGTCTTGGCATTTACCATGGATTCCACGATGGCTTTGTCAAAACCTATTTTACCTAATACCTGGACTCCGTTATTCTCACAATACTCCTCTATTTTTCCTGACATCTGTATATTTAGGTCATATTTATTAATGACTAATTTAGCCGGAATATTAAAATGCCTCGTAACCTGGATAACCCGATCAGCATCATGTAGCCCGGATAAAGTAGGTTCTGTTATGACCAAAGCGCAGTCTACTCCTGATATAGACGCGATTACCGGACAGCCTATGCCGGGGGCACCGTCCACTATCACCCAGTCGCATTTATTATTTTCGGCAAGTTCTTTTGCTTTTTTCCTGACTATGCTGACTAATTTTCCGGAATTTTCTTCGGCTATGCCCAGTTTAGCATGGACCATAGGCCCGAATCTTGTCTCGGAAACAAACCATTCTCCGGAGACGTTCTCTTTCATTTCTATCGCTTTTACAGGACAAACATGACTGCAAAAAGCGCACCCTTCGCAGGAAACAGGATCTATAAAATATTGCCCGCTATCCTCAATAGCGTTAAACCTGCAGATATTAACACATTCTCCGCACCTTACGCATTTATCAGCGTCTATTACAGCAGTTTTTCCGCTTCTGAACTCCTGCTTTTCTTTTATAACAGGATTCAATAAAAGATGTAAATCCGCGGCATCAACATCACAATCCGCCATTATCTTGTTCTTAGCCAGTGAGGCAAAAGCGCCTGTAATGACTGTCTTGCCTGTCCCGCCCTTTCCGCTTATGACGACAATTTGTTTCATGGCTTTTTAACCTTTGTCAGTATATTTTTATACATTCCTAAGAATTCCTTTTTATATTCGGGCATCTGTTCCGTAAAAGCAATGCCTGTTGAATATAAGACAGCTATTTCTTTTTTAAAGGGGATTTCCATCATTATGGGTATTTTTTCTTTTGCGCAATACTCATAGGTGTCTTTATTACCGAGATCAGACCTATTTATAACGACTCCGAAAGGTATATCCAATTTTCTCAAAACCTCTACCGCCAGTATCAGATCATTAAGCCCAAACGGGGTCGGTTCAGTGACGAGAACGCAGAAGTCACTGCCTTTTATTGACGATATGACAGGACAGGATGTGCCGGGAGGGACGTCTATGATAACCGTCCTTACGGGATTTGAGTATTCCCTTACAGCCTTTATGAGAGGTGGCGACATTGCCTCGCCTATATTTAACCTGCCGTGCCCAAATTGTAAATTACCTTTAGTGCCTGTTTCGGCAACACCTATTTCCCTGTTAACTTCCTTGATAGCTTTCCGTGGGCAAAGATAAGAACACGCGCCGCATCCATGGCATAACTCCGGGAAAACCAGGATAGCGCCTTTTAATACCGCGATCGCGTTATACTCACAAACTTCCTGGCATCTGCCGCAATAATCACATAAGCTCTCATCTATTTCGGGAACAGGTATAAATACCGGAGATGTGTTATCTATGTTCGGCTTTATGAATATATGCGAATTAGGCTCTTCGACATCACAGTCTAAAAGCTGGGCATTTGGAATAGATAACGCCAAATTAACCGCTACTGTAGTCTTTCCCGTACCGCCTTTTCCGCTGGCTACAGAAATAATCATGACATCCCGAATTTTTTGTCTACGCTCGGGCCCTGCGTTGAGCTCAATTCGCCTTTTTTGTATTTTTCGACAGCTTCTTTTACTATCCCGCTGACACCTGTAATAACAGTTATACCCGCTGCCTGTAAAGTCTGAAAAGCATTGGGCCCTACATTACCCGTAATAACGACTTTTACACCTTTACTTGAAACCAATTGGCCTGATATGATCCCCGCGCCTCCTCCACTGGATATATTAGGGTTTTCGACAGCTTCAAATTCCAGCGTATCGGTATCTACGATAATAAAACACTGGCATCTGCCAAATCTGGGATCAACGTTTGAATCCAGTGTATTGCCCTGTGACGTTACACATATTTTTTCCATTCTAACACTCCTTTTCGTTCGAATGATCACAAACAGTTTTATCTAAACCATAACCTTTACCATCTCCGGGCTTACAAAGGCTTTCGCCTCCCTGAAGCGTATTATTTTTTATCTTTTCGACTACATCCTTTATACTGCCGCTTATGCCTACGATTGTCTTTATACCAAACTCATTAAAAAAACCGGACGCGCGCATACCCATACCTCCGGCAATTATACACTCTACTCCTTTTGAATGTAAAAATTGAGGGATAGCGCCGGGCTCGTGTCCGGGATTAGGCAAGATTTCTTTCTTCTTAACTTCGCTACTCTCGATGTCTAAGATTGTAAAATCAGGGCATCTCCCAAAATGCGCTGATACAAAATCACCATCAGTAGATATAGCTATCCGCATAATGCCTCCTCTGTTAATAGGCTTAACTTCACAACAGTGCAATGCACTGTTGTGAAGTTAAGATTGTTTATTCTGTTCCTGTTTTTTCGGGCGCATAATATGGCATATTATAACCATAACTACGTCCCAAACCAAATCCCCTGCCTCTGCCACGGCCCCTACCCATACCACGGCCAAATCCAAATCCTCTGCCCGCGGCAGGGCTCATATATCCCGGCATAGAATAACCGGCACAATAACCGGCAGCCCTACCTGTCATTGGACCCATTCCCATAGGCCCCCTTCCGTCTCCACCTGGCATAATAGCCCCCTTTCTTATTGAAAATCATTTTCATTAACAGCGAAAAAAATTATTTGCACTTCTCGCATAAACCATAAAATTGTATGGAATGGCCGCTTATTTTAAAATTATATTTTTTTGAAAGCCCTTTTTCGGCCTTATCCAACAGATCCTTTTCTTCATCCACAAAATCAGTATAATCTATAACCCTATTACATCCCGTACAGATAAGATGATGATGGTGCCTCTCTCCTTTAGGGCCTTCCCTGAGCTCATAGCGGGCTCTTTTATCCCCAAAGTCAAATTTAAAAACCAGGGCCATATTAACCAGTATATCAAGAGTCCTGTAAACTGTAGTAAGACCTACTCCCGGATAAATTTTATGCACCTTTAGATAAATATCTTCAGCGCTTAAATGGTCCTCGGTTTTACTTAATACGCTTAATATGGCCTGCCTAGGCACAGTTATCCTGTACCCGCAACCCCTAAATTTACCGCCCCACCACGGAGGCCCTGTCCCATCTAATCCCGGCATACATAATCTCCTATTGATAATGGTTTCCATTATCAAATATACACTATGATCAAATCTTTGTCAAGAAAATTTTAACCCCCTACCAAAACCCCGCTATTAAAAGGAGCATAAATAATATTTTGCTGAATCCTATCATCTTACTCCTCCTTTTCATTCTTAGAACTTGTAAACTACATCAGCCTGCACAAGGTGCTCTTTGCTGTCGCCGCTTGATATGTCCTTAAGGCGTTGGCTGATATAATAATCTAAACCAAAAGTCATGTTCTTGCCAAGGCCATATGTAAAAGCGAGTTCATGAGACTTTATATCAGTCTTTCCGCTCAGAGCGTCTGAATCAGGGAATATATCCAGGACAGCGTCTTTACCTATTTCCCTGTACATATATTTACCTTCCCACTGCCCGAACTCTTTGACTTTTTTCTCTCCGAATTTGAAGCCTGCCAGGAATCCGTCATTTTCACTGCTCGGATCCGTGTTATTCACATAATCACCGAATACGGCAAAGTAAGGGATGCTAGGCAAAAATACGAACGGATTGCTTATTCCAAGCTCCGCGTTTGCTATCCAGGAATTGAAATCATACTTTAATCCTCCCGCGGCATCCGTAGAGTTGGTATCTGAAGACTTTGTGCTGACAGATGTGTCCAGATCCTTACCTTTTAAACTATTGTACTGCAGGTAACCTGCCACGAGCTTAAGTTTGGCATTTTCGCCTAATTTAGCCGCTACCCCGGGTTGGATATAAGCCATAGTAACGTCGGCATTCTGTGAACCATCCTGCATAACCATCCAGCCTGTGTTTGCGAACAGGCTGACGTTATCGCTCAATGCCGTCTCGACAGCCGCCATTCCGCCTTCCGGATTAATATCAGTATCAAAAAGCATATCGCCTGTCTGCCATATCGCGCTCTTGATGGGCATTTTCCCGGCGATCAATGTCAGCCATGGAAAAGCCGTGTAATCCATGTATGCCTGGTCTATCCAGATATCCCAGTGGCCAAAGGCTTCATTTGAATTACCGCCCCATGTCTGGTTAGTGGACCTGAGGTCACTTCTCGAACCGGTAGCAAGCTGTAAATGCGCGTTCGCCTTTTCATTTACCTTTGAATCCACCCCTATTCTAAAACGTGTCCTGGCTCTTTCATTCTGATTGCCGGAGCCTTTTCTTTTATCCCACTGATAGCGCGTCCTGATGTCGCCTTTGATCTTGGTATTCTGGACCCATGACGGAACAGTATCAAGCTCGCCCTTAGCCATCTGAGCTTTTATTTCCTCTTTTGTTTCAGTAAGAATTTCCTGGGCTTCACTTTTAGTCAATACACCTTTTTCAACAAGCTTATCTACCAGAATATCTATCTCCCCGGCAAACGAAAGACTGCCGGAGGCCAAAATCGCGGCCAATAACAAACTCAACGCTGAACATAACTTTTTTATAGTACTCATACCTTTTCCTCCTCGTATTAACTTAATTTTTAATATCAGGGTTTAAAATGCGTCGGCTCTATTCTACTCGATTTAAAGAAGATATCCAGAAAAAAATGTATTCTCCCGCAACCTGCCCAAACCCGAATTGGGCAATGGTTAGACAGGCTGAAGGCTGTTATGAAAGAGATTTCATCTCCCTTGTAATAAATAAACCCGTAATGCCAAAAGCCAGAAAATCTGTCAACGGACCGCTGAACCATATGCCGTCCAATCCATAGGTCCCGGAGAGGATAAAAAGAAGCGGTATAAATATAAGGATCTGCCCGGAGACGCCTACCGCCATGGCTTTCGTGCCCTTCCCGACTGCCTGAAAATATCTGGCTCCTAAAATATTGATAACGGCAAACGGAAACATAAAAAGAAATACCCTGAGAGCGTGGGCACCGAGCAATGTAAGTTCACGGTCGCCTTTGGAAAAAACAGAAGCTATATTTTCGGCAAAGACCATTATCAGGACCACAAACACGGATATAGCCAGGAGATTCACTTTGCACGCGTAATAAAAAGTGTCCTTTACCCTCTGATTACTGCCAGCGCCGTAATTATATCCGATAATAGGCTGCATGCCTGCCGCCATCCCAAAAGTAAACAAACGTAACATAGACGCTATGGGAAATACTATACCCATTGCCGCTACAGCTATACTCCCGCCATATATGATCAATTTATGGTTCAGAAAAAGGCACTGCGCGCTGGCCGCGATGTTCATAACAGCCGTCGACATCCCGAGAAACATTATACTTTTGATGACCTGGAAGTCCAATGCCAGGTTTTTCCTGTGTATATGCACTACGCCTTTTTTTCTCGTCATATAAAGAAGTCCCATAAGCGCGACAGTGGCTTCCGCAATAATAGTCGCGAGCGCGGCTCCCTCGGTCCCCATGGAAAACACGAATATAAAAATCGGGTCAAGGATCAGGTTGACAAAAGTACCCACTACTATAGCGGCAGTGGCATAGAGCGGATTGCCTTCAGCGCGGATAATAAACGTAAGGGTAAAACCGTATAAAAATAACGGGGACCCGGAAAGTATTATTTTTAAATACCCCTCCGCGTAAGGTAATATCTCAGCAGGTATATTGAACAGGGCAAGTATATTTTTATAATACAGGTGCCCGCATAGCGCCACGACAAAGCCTATTATGGTGATAACGGAAATAGTGCTGCCTAAAACTTTTTCAGCGTCATGACGACGTTCCTTTCCCAGGTAAATAGATATAAGGGAAGACGCCCCACTGCTAAAAAGCATGCACACGCCGAATAATAAAAGGATGATAGGAAAACACAACGTAACTCCGGCCAGGCCCAGAGAACCAACGCCCTGGCCGATAAATATCCTGTCTACAACATTATAGAAAGCGTGCAGTATAAGGCTGGCTATGGAAGGTACGGCGAATTGCGTAAGTAACGCGGGAATACGTTTTGTGGCAAGCCTGTTCGATCTATCCAAAATATAATTTCCTTGATCATGCGCTTAAAAATTTATTCATACCTTAATGCCTCAATAGGATTCAACTCTGAGGCTTTTTTCGCCGGCCAAAGCCCGAAAAACATACCCACGGCTATTGAGAAACCTGAGGCAAGGATTATGTTCAAAACAGTGACTTTAGTGGCCCATCCCGCGAAAAACGACAATATCACGGAAATAACTATCCCAAGCAGTATCCCCATAAACCCGCCGCTCAATGTCATAGTAATGGCTTCTATGAGGAATTGCGTCATAATGTCCTTTGCCCTGGCTCCGAGCGCCTTGCGCAGTCCTATTTCACGCGTGCGCTCCGTGACAGAAACAAGCATTATATTCATAATGCCGATACCGCCGACCAACAGCGATATAGCCGCTATGCATCCTAAAAGCATACTCATGGTCTTAGTGGTACTGGATAACATTTCCTGGATCTCGCTCATATCGTGCACATGAAAATAATCATCAGGGTTTTTGTATATGCGATGCCTTTTTATGATAAGGTGTTCTATCGCTTCCTGCGCCGCTGCCGTTGATCCGACATCGCTTGCCTCGGCGTATATATTGTCTAAATAATCCTTACCCAAAACCCTGTACATCGCCGTTGTCAAAGGTATATAGATAATATCATCTTGGTCGCGCCAGCCTCCCGCGCCTTTTTCAGGAGCAATGCCTATTACCTTGAAATTAATGCGATTTATTTTTATCTGTTCGCCTACGGGATTTTTATTGCCGAACAGTTTCTCTGCCACTGTCAACCCCAATATCGCCACTTTATCGCGCTGGGCGATTTCCTCTCGGGCAAACCACCTGCCTATCTCAGGAACAGCACTGCGCATCTCACCGTAATCATATCCTACTCCCTCTATCCTTGTGCTCCAATTCTCGCTTTTATACACGGCCTGGCCGCTTCCGCTGGCTGAACCGCTGACTCTTTTTATCAAAGGCGCCAGTTCCCTGATGGCATCAACATCTAACGACGTAAAACGCGTTACAGAACCGGCTCCGCGGGCCGCGCCCCTTACTTTTCCCGAACCTCCCTGTATGGAAAGCAAATTAGAACCTAAAGTTTTTAGCCTCTGCTCCATGGATATCTTGGCTCCCTGGCCAAGCGCCAGCATCGCTATAACGGCCGCTACACCGAACAATATCCCGAGCATAGAAAGAAATGACCTGACCTTATTGGCAAAAATAGCCCTGAATGACTGGCGGACATGTTCAATAAATTCTATCTTACCGTAATAAGTATGTCCTTTGTTCCCCAGCTCTTTGAGGATAGATAACTCTGCCTTATCCGGCGGGGCTGCGGCGCGTTTTGTCTCGTCGGAAATTATTTTTCCGTCGCGCATTGTTATTATCCTTTTGGCGCTCTTGGCAACCTCTATTTCATGGGTAACCATAATAATGGTCTTACCCTCTTCATTTAAAGCTTCCAATATCTTTATTATTTCCTCTTCGCTCTTTGTATCAAGGTTTCCTGTAGGCTCGTCA
>JAHIUV010000003.1 GCA_018817035.1 Candidatus Omnitrophota bacterium
AGCTTCAGGGTAATGGATAAGAAAAAAGATAAATATATAGTCATAAATAATTATCAGGCATTGCTGGATATCCAGAGCGCTGTTTCAAAGGTCAAAAAAGGCAGGGAAGGTTGGGAGATAAATAATAACCCGGTAGAGTTCGGAGTGCTGTCTGCCAAAATGAATCTGCGTCTCGCAAAACAATCCAGGGCTAATTTTACATTCAAAACCGAAGGCATAAAAGAAGGAAGAGTGACTAAGTTTAACCTTGAAACAGGTCAGGAAAGTGTATTTGTAGGAGAAAAAGAGATCGAGAGATTCAAAGATGTTATGTACCGTGAAGCCGAGTCATATGACCAGAGTATAAATGCCTTTATCTGGAAACATAACGGTTATACTTACCTGGTTACGATAGAAGACAGCGAAAAAGGAGTTAAAGAAGATATAGAAAAAGTATACAGAAACGCGGAAAAATATGTTAATTATCTTAACTCAGGCGTATTAAGGTTCGGACAGAAAGAATTGCCTGAAAAACCAGATATTTCCGGTATTTCCGGGGAGAAACTTGATCTTGGCAAGTCTACTGGAGAGACACCTGATGTTAAAGAAGAAGGACCTAGCCCCAGTACTACTTTCGGGATATCTTATATTAATACTATTGATCCTTATACAGGGAAGAGTATAACTGATATAAATGAGACGTTGAATATCAATAGGGCTTTTAATTTCGGGAAATTTAGAGGCGGTTTTGACAGTCATTCTATTTTCTCTAATTTCATAGGTTTATTTTCGAAAACAAATGATGAATTAAACGCCGCGAACAAAGACTTAGTGGATGTGCGGGGTTATAAAGAAGCCGGAGCTACAACCATAGGAGGCCAGGACATAGACGAAAGGATAAAAGAATTAGAATCCAGGGTATCCTCGCTTGATAAATCCGCAAATATTATAAGAAGCGGCATACTCGGTTACTGGATAGAAACAGAACCTTTACATCTAAGGAATCAGGACTGGACATTAGGATTTTGGAACAGAGGTTGGTTACAGTGGGGACCTGATTTTAAGGATATGTATGGTTTTTCATTCGGAACTGACGTTGAATATAAGGAAAAATACAGCTTATCCGCTAAAGTTGCCTTAGGGGATCCCTATAGAGGTCCGCATTCTTATGAGATAGGAGAAGGCAATAGATACGAATTGAGGCTTATGTGGAATCCTTTGGAAAAGGAACAGATATCAAAGTCTGCAAAAGCAGACGCTAATCTGACAGCGTTATTTTTACAGGATGTAGGAGGTTCACATCCCGGAGTTGCGTTTAACGCAGGTATAACTGTAGGCGATGTGGGTAAAACTTTATTGAATATAAATGTTAATCCGCAATTCTATAAGGGTTATAAACCTTTGTATCAGCTTAGTTCAAGCCTTTCCACGAATCTGGGGAGCGATACATACTTAACCTCGCAATTATATTGGAACAATAAAAAGAATACCTATGTTTCTTTTAACTTGTTTAATCGTTCCATAAACGGCGGAATAAAATTAGGGTATTATGAACTTGGCCCTGATGCGTCTTCTTATGCCCAAGGGTCTTCTTTTACTCAGTTTACGCTACCGGGATCGCAGAAGACATTAATCGGAGGTGTATTTATAGATAAGTTCTCCATAAACGCAGTTTTTGACACAAGAGACCCTGGTAATTTGAACAGGTTGAATGTTACGTGGAATCCCAGCATGAAAGAAGTATCTGATGGTATAAAGGGATTAACTTCAGGAAGAAAAACATCGGATGATATGCAGCCTGAGATGTCCGAATATGAAATATTACTTCAACAGAATAAGATCCTAAAAGAGCAGGAAGAAAAGAGGATAGCTCAGGCAAAGAAAGCTAAGCAGGTAATAGCAAAGACACCTGCCGCACAGATTCAAGCAGTGGATAATCTGCTCAGTGAAGAGGAAAAATCAGTGCTTGCGCATAAATATATACGCACAGGTCTTGAGAATCTGAGAGCAGAGATCGAGGATGTCGGAAAAGATGGCGTTATTTCTGATGTTGACAGGGATGAGATGGCAAAATTACCTGCTTATTTTGCAGGTGAAATAAAAGATCTTTCTCCTGAATCCGATGGGATAATCCGAAAGAGTAAGTTTGCCCAGGTCTTTGCAGCGGAGACAGCTAAGCAGACCCTTGTCTTCATAGCAGAGGAGATAATAGGAAAAACCGCTGAGCTTGATAAATCTGTTATAGATAAGGCAGTAGCGCTTTACAGCTTATTACTCGGGGAAGACGCGATTGAATATATACAGCCTGAGGTGGACGCTTTTAATGAAGCGCAGTCTTTGAAAGATAGAAAAGCCATAGCCCTTGAATTGGCCACAAGAATGAAAATGACAAATCTGCAGCGTATGGACTGGACGTTTACTAATCCTGTCTGGACAGATACAGATAATAACATAACATTCCAGTTCGGTAATAGTTATGTTACATACAGAAAAGAAGGCTCCAGGAGATACATAGAAAAAGCGATCTTGGTTGATAATACTATCAAAGATATAAATATAGGCTTACAGGATGAAGACCTTGGCATTGATTTTAACGTGGACGGGAAGGGCTATACCTTTAAA
>JAHIUV010000041.1 GCA_018817035.1 Candidatus Omnitrophota bacterium
AAATGCTTTATAGCGTATTTCACATTCTTCATTACAGCATCATAGCTACCCCTGCCGTCTTTAAACTTTCTCTGCGCGTCATGTTCTTTTTTGGATGCATCCACAGATACTATTAATTCGACATTATGCTTTGCCGCTGTGCTAAGTATGTCTCTGTCCAAAAGCGTGCCGTTCGTGCTTAATACCAACCTTAAAGGCGCTTTTATTTCCTTCAGCCATTTTCTGTCTATGTAATTAAGGCTTTTTTTAAAAACCTCGGGATTTAAAAGAGGCTCTCCTCCGAAAAAACATATCATCAGGGCTTTATTGCTATTTTTATTCTGTGAAAAGAACCAATCTATGGATTTCCTGGCTGTTTTCCAGTTCATCAGGCATTGTTTACCAAAATCAACACCGAAACTGCCGCCCTTGTTAAAACAATAGGAACAGGATAAGTTACAGGAGGAAGAAAAATGAAGCCCCATAGAAACAATATTCCCCGCGGCATAATGTTTATCCCGCAAAGCAAAATCTTTAAGCAAATTACCAGACATAAGCCTATCCAGATCATCATACCCTTCTTTGATCTTTTCTAACTTGTATTTTTTTAAGAGTATTGGAGTTATTTCTTTTTTGCTTAGATTTTTGCCGCTTAAGAAAAGAATATTGGTTATAAGAGCGTCTATTTTTAAAATAGCGAGGCTGGCTGGATAAAAAAGGATGTTCGACTTATTAAAGGGGATATTAAAAATCTTTGTATTTCTGGAAAGGAACGAATATTTTGTCTTTTTCATGCCTTATAATACTATTTATTGTAAGTTGCAGATGAGGCCGCCCTCAGTGGTCTGAATCGGGTAAGGCAAACCAAACATCTCAAAATTGCAATTCTTAGTTATCTCATTTATGCCATGCTCATTGATTTCCGGGCTTGAGTATATCAGTTTTTTATTCTTTTCTGCGAGGTTTCTTTTTATCATACCAAACCTCCCTCTTTAAGATTCATTATTACAGACATCAAACAATTCAGGATTTTTTCTGACGATATCCATGCATTCTTTCCTGTATTTTTTTAGATCCTTTTCCCTGACAGTAAATTCTTTTTTCATCCCTTCCAGTATATCATCTATGCTTACTTTTGAACCGGAACAGGCTCTTTTCCATATATAAGAGGCTGTTCTGTTTAACGTAAATATCTTATCGCCTTCAGGATTCAATACCGCTAATCCATCATCGGTTTCTTTACTAAACCAATCTTTATGCGATTTTATATACATTGTCCGAACCTTTCTTATTAGATTATACATAAGAAACCTTTCAAAAGCAAGCTTTTTTACCTACACCTGGTGTCAAGAACTTTGCTGACGTTATGTCTTCTCGACAAGCTCAGGACTTTGTCTTAAAATATTCTTCGAGCGAGCGCAGTGAGTCGAGAAGCTGACCATGTCCTCGACTACGTCCCGATACTTCGGGGCTTCGCTCGAACAATATTGATATACCCCCTCTAATAACTAACCGCCTGCGCTTTTTACAAAATTTTCCTGTTAATTAACTTAAAACAAAAATCCTGCGCTTTCCAGGCAATCGTTCCCAGAAAATGCGATATAAAGTTCTTTTTTCCGAAAAAAACACGATTTTTTATGAACTCGGCTGACATCGCGTATAAGCGGATATATCCGTCCAGTATATAAAGCGCAAAGCCTTTTTTTGTAACACAGGACTTGATCTTTTCAGGCGCGCCGTTTTTTAAAATATACTTAGCTCTTCCTATTACCTCATCCTCAGAGATAACTCCTATACTTTTGGAATTATCCCCTTTTTCGTAGAAATACATTTTTTCGCCTCTCCTTACCCTGCCCATGATTCTGTGACATACCAGAATATCTCCTCTGCCAAATACAATAATATCTCCGGATCTCAACGCTTCAGGTTTGACAGGCTCGACCTTGACCTTCTGCCCTTCCTTCAGGACAGGCTCCATGCTAGTGCCCTTAAAATCAAGCACCCCTCCCTTGAAGTTAAGATATATATTCCTGAGATTAACGTCCTTATCTGCCATGTGCTTTATTTTCCCATACATTTCTTATCTTGTCAATGACAGCAGGCTATGTTAAAATTTAAGTCAAAAGGAATACAAAAATCCATTGTATTGATCCAGAATAAAGCCGATGAAGGCCTAAGCTATTGTAAATCAACGGCTGTTAAACGTTCCAGCCGCGGAATAATCGCGTTCATAGACGACGTCGGATTTGACGGCAACCTTAGAGAAAACCTCATAAAGCGAGGCATAAAAACAGCTGAAAAGTTCAAATGGCAAAAAAACAGCTGAAAAAACGCTGGAATTGTATAAAGAGATAATATAACAGATTCCCGCTTTCGCGGGAACAACAGCTTGTTCGAGGCTTAGCCTCGCACACTTGCTGTTCGAGGCTTAGCCTCGAACAAGCGTAATACTTTATGAAAATAGCTATTTTAGGGACAAGAGGAATACCTGCTCATTACAGCGCCTTTGAAGCGTGCGTGGAAGAGCTTGCGCCCAGGCTTGTCCAAAAGGGCCATAAAGTAACTGTCTACTGCAGAAAGCATTATCAAAAATCCAGGTTAAGCCTCTACAAAGGCATGAAATTAATAACCCTTCCTACATTAAAAAATAAATACCTGGATACCTTTATCCATACATTTTTATCTACCCTGCATGTGATATTTACGGATACAGAGATAGTCCAATATTTCGGGGTAGGAAATTCCATATTTACCCTCCTCCCGAGAATCTTCGGCAAAAAAACATTCCTAAATGTGGATGGGCTTGACTGGACCCGCGAAAAATGGCCTTTGCCGGCGAAACTCTACCTTAAATTCTCGGCTTTTCTGGCAACTGTATTTCCTTCAGGTTTCATAACTGACTCAAAAGAAATAGCCAGCTATTATGAAAAAGCTTTCAAGAAAAGGCCGGTTTACATAGCTTACGGCACCAGGATAGCTACGGCGTCAAAAAGCTCGGGAGATACCCTGGCTAAGTTTGGTATTGAGAAAAATAAATACATACTTTTTACCGGAAGACTGGTCCCTGAAAACAATGTCCATCACCTGACCTCCGCTTATAACAGGGTCAATACCGATATGAAACTGGTGATCGCGGGAGAAGGGACATATGAGATGTCTTACATAAAATCTCTCAAAAATACGAAAAACCCGGGAATAATATTTACCGGCTTTTTGACCGGAGACGCCTACAGGGATATCTGTTGTTGCGCCTATATATTCGCTGAGCCGACAGAGGCAAGCGGAACGCACACAGCCATACTGGACGCTATGGGCTACGGCAACTGCATCCTGGTAAATAATACTCCTACCAACCTGGAGACGATAGGAGATTCAGGCGTCAGTTATGACGGGGCAAAAAAAGATATAAGCTTACAAGAAAAGATAGAATGGCTTATCGCTAACCCGGATATCGT
>JAHIUV010000042.1 GCA_018817035.1 Candidatus Omnitrophota bacterium
AATAAAAAAACAGTCGTTGTCATGCCTGCTTACAATGCCGAGCTTACCCTGGAAAAGACATACAGGGATATTCCTGAGGGCATTGTTGATGATGTGATCTTGTGCGATGACGGCAGTAAGGACAAGACTGTGGAGATAGCTAAAAGGCTTGGCTTGTCCGTAATAGTTCATTCTGAGAACAAGGGATATGGCGCTAATCAAAAAACATGCTACAAAAAAGCTATTAGCGGAGGCGCTGATACAGTGGTAATGCTTCATCCTGATTACCAGTATGACGCGAAAAAGATCCCCGCATTGATCCGGCCTATAGAGGAAGGGAGAGCCGATGTTGTTCTGGGGTCAAGGATATTGAACGGGGGCGCTCTTAGGGGCGGCATGCCATTATGTAAATATATATCAAACAGGCTTTCCTCGAAATACGAAAACAGGGTTTTAGGCTTAAATCTTTCAGAATACCATACGGGCTTACGCGCTTACAGCCGTAAATTTTTGGAAACAGTCGATTGGAACGCTTTTTCAGACGATTTTTTATTTGATGCCCAGATACTGATAGAAGGCGTAAAGCTTGGTTTTAAAATAGAGGAGATAGCGATAGAGACCAGATACTTCAAAGAGGCATCTCAGATAAGCAAGATAAGAGGCATAAAATACGGGATAGGTATATTTTTTGAGTTAAGAAAATACAAAAAGGCCTTAAAGCGCGAGGGCAAAAATATTTGACAAAATCGGATTCATATGATAATCTTTATTGAAATAAATCAGGACCTCGTCGGAACCGGTTTCCGGCAAGGAGTACGGAAGGAGGGCGGTAGAAGTGCCAAAAGGTAAGGTGAAGTGGTTTGACAATAAGAAAGGCTACGGCTTCATTACTCCTGAAGACGGAAAAGACGTATTCGTGCATCATACGGCTATACAGGGCGACGGATACAAGACCTTGCAAGAAGGTGAAGAAGTAGAATTTGAAATTGTCCAGGGCCCAAAAGGCGAACAGGCGGCTAACGTAACAAAGTCGGCATAATATAAGCTAGCTACCTTTACCCCCGCCGTTATGCGGCGGGGGTATTTTTTTTAAGGATATCATGATCGAATTTCTAAGAGTATGGAAAAAAATGGATACACAGGATATTTTCGAGCATTTGCTTGTAGTGGGCAGCGTTACAGGAGACTGTTCCAAATGCAGGGAGCTTGGGATAGATTGTTCCGTCGCGAAATCTTGCCCGCAATGCGGGACTGAGTTTAAGTATATAGCTTCCAGGACAGGAGAGATCAAAAAGATAATAAATAAAAGGCCGGACCTTATTTTTATAGACCTCAACGATTACACTAAGATCCGCAGTAAGATACAAGCCAAAAACCTATTTTCTTAACTTCACAAAACTGCAATGCACTGTGAAGTTAAGGATATGTTGACTTAAATACTTCTTAACTTGTTTAATCTTAATCAATTACAATGCGCGCTTTGCCTTGAAAAGTCATATTTTTATGCTATAATAGATATAATAATAAGAACAAATACCTAACCCTGAAACAAGGGATATTTTTTGCCATGATTATGTTAAAGTTTAATAAATTATTTAGTATAAGGATAATATCGCTGATAATAGCGGTTTGTTTTATAAGCACCCTTGTTTACTGCCCGCCGGTATATGCCTTACGAGTTTCCATGGATAAGGATTATGAACGTTTGAATGAGATGAATTCTATTCAGAAACCGAAGCCTGCTTCCCGCAGGGATTTTCTTAAGCGTTCGGCAGTTTTTGTAACAGGAATAACGGTACTTCCTATACTATTGACAGGAGATTCGACTAAGATACCTGATGCCATGGAAGGGATAGACGAGTATATACTTAGTTTTGATTTTTTGTACAGCCTGGCCAAAAAAGAAGGCTCTGCGTACATACAGGGTGTTTATTACGCGGTAAAACTCGATAAAGTCGACAGGGCTCAAGCTGAAAAATTCTTGAGAAGGATATTTAATGACGAGCCTCTTTTGTGGATGAGGGAAGAAGCCGTAAAAGCGCTCATAGAACTCGACATGATAACCGAGAGCGAGCTGGAGGTTTTAATAGAGGATATTCCTGATGAATCAGTGCTTGTCGCCATAGCTTCTGCTTTTGAAAAAAAAGATTCATCAAAAGCAGTAAAATTTTTAATCAAATGGTTTGAAAAAGAAAGAATTGAAAGCGTAAGAGCCGCTATAATAACTGTCTTAGGCGAAATAGGCAAAAAAGAAGCATCTGCGGAAGAATATCTCATTGAATTAGGTAAAAAAAGTTATCCTGATGCACTATATTTGAAAGATGATTTAATGCTTGCCCTGGCAGAGATAGGCACTAAAAGAGCAAGGCAGTGTATTGAAAAATTAGTGCCGGAGGGGATTCAGGATGTAAAGTACTTTCAAAAAATTGCTTTAAGATATATCGAATTACAAGATTATTCAATAGAAGATTTACTTACAATACTAAGTAACACAAAAGAAGAAGTTACAAGTATTGCTATTATACGTATTTTGCAAGAGAAAGCAATAAAAGAGGGGAAAGAAGAAATGGTAGCAAGCCGTCTTATGGTAGCAAGCCGTTTTTACATAGACGCTCCAAATTTTCTTATTTATACAAACATCTTACGCGAGTTTACATTGACTTTAGGTAAGTTAGCTACGAAAGAAGCAGTAGATCATCTTATTAACATTAAGCAGAAAATGGAAAATATAGGGTCGGATGCGCAATATTACGAGTTAACCTGCTTAGCGTCTGCTTTTGCCCAAGCAGGCGACAGAAAAAGTATTGATTGTCTTGATAAATGGAACAGGGAGGAATCTAGGCCCGGCGTTTGGCAAGAGGTAGCTAAAGCGCGTGGTCAAGTCCATACAGGTGAATCGTTAAATTCGTTAATTAGTTCTATAAAAGAAAGAGACGAAGCTGATAAGTCGGCTTATCAGCTATTTTCCGCATGCGGTTTTGAAAGCCTGAAGATTTTAAACAAAGAACTAAGGATTCAACAGTTATCGGAAGACCAGGCAAAAAATATAAAAAATGTCATAGAAAGCATTCTTGAGTATTATATAGAGTCGTCCGCAGCAGGTTCTTTAAGGACTATGAATTACCTGTATGACAATTTACCAAGTGTTGGGCAGGAGATAATAGATTTATATTTTAAACGTTTAAAGCATAATCCCGCGGTTATTTATTCAATCCTTGCCTTAAGCCAGGAAATCACCAGCCACAGCTTTCCTGTTGCCTATCAATACCTGAAAGAATATATTACGGGAAAATATAAAACCTTTGATCCTTTCCGCTACATCTCAGAAGAATGGCGGAATTTATTTTTATCCGAGTTTTTGTTTACAGTTACTATTTTTGGGCAACTTGAAGATTCCTTTGAGCAGGCCGCTTATTCTCCGCAGGAATTAGCAAGCCTGATCTTATCAAAAGAAAAGATAGATTTTTTACTTAAAAAACCGGCATTATTTTCAAAAACAATAATTAATATCATGTCATTTAAAAACCAAAATTTAAGAAAAGCGTTCCTTGATAAAATTATAGAATTAGGAAAAAAAGACAGGCGTTTCAAGATACTTGTAAAGCTTCTGCTTAATCACAACGTTGTCCAAGAAGAAAAAAAGTTAGTTTCTTTGGTTTCAGATCTTGCGTTGCCTGAATTGGATCCGTTGTGGGATGCCCCTAAGAATGATTTATTAAAAGACAATACTTTAAGCGTAGGCCTTTATTGGTCCACATCTAAATCCGGTGAAAAAGCTCATTATGAGCAATTCCCGAATAGCTTTATAGACGGTTCCAAGGTTAATTCTTTTTACAATAACTTTGGAGGATATATAAATAAATCAAAAGACCCTGGTTATAAGGATAAACTCGTCAAGAACGGCGCTGAAGGAGTATTGGTAAAAGAATTTCCCGGTACCGGGAGAAAAATAGAGATATATCTTTATTCGAGCCTAAACACCATTAAGGCCAGTCCTCATGCCATAACTATAAGCAGAGGCCACGCAGGAGACCAGGGCAATACCGATTATCCGGGACTACCCGGTACTCTTCGCTTCGCGAGCCATTGCCGCTCTATAAATAACAGCGATGATCTTATTCAGGCCAACCCAGATAGCCCTGTTATTACAATAACAGGAACAGGAAAGGCTGTGGAAACAAACCCTACCCTATATTATCTTTTAGAATATTTAGGAAATGAAGAACAATGGGGCAACTGGCAGGATATAAAAGAATATATAAAACCCCATATTCCGCAAAGCATACAAAAGTATAATTTCCCGACAGATGACGTAAGTTTTATCTACGCCGCGATTTTGCAAAAGCTGGAGCCTCAAGAGATACAAGAGATAGATTCCCTAAATATTCAGATGGGAATAATAGGTGTTTTTAAATCCATTAGATCCCGTATTTGATTATTGACCAGAGGACGAAGATGGAGAGGATGGGGCGGTATTTTTTTCCTTCTTTGAATGTCCTGGCTTTATAGGGAATGGCTACTTCTGTTATTTTGAATCCTTTTTTGACTGCTTTTGCCGTTAGTTCAGCGTCCGCGCCGAAACCTTTTGTCTTTAATTTTACCCCTGAGAGAACTTCTTTTTTGAATAACTTGAAGCATGTCATGCTGTCAGTAAGGCTGGTTTTCAGCAGTTTATTGGTCAGCCATGTGCCGAACAGGTTTGCCAGGTAATAAGGGGTTTTCATGTCTTTGGGGCGTTTTATCCCAAGGAATCTGGAGCCGTAAACTATGTCCGCGTTCTGCTCGACCATAGGGCGTAGGAGCGCGGGGTATAGGGATGGCCTGTATTCCAGGTCAGCGTCCTGTATAAGGATAATATCTCCTGTCGTGTGCGGAAGGCCTGTCGCGAGCGCGGCGCCTTTACCCTGGTTTTTTGAATGATAGATAACTTTTGTTTCCGGAATAACTGAGGTTGCTTTTTTTACAGTGCCGTCAGTCGAGGCGTCATCTATAAGGATGATCTCTCTTTTGGTTATCCCGCAGGAGGAAAGATCAAGGGCTTTGATCTCCCTCATTATTGTTTCAATTGAAAGGCTTTCGTTGTAAGCGGGGATAAGGATAGTTAGTTTCATATTTCTAAATTATACACTGCTTTATATGTTTTGCAAGTAATAAGGGGACGTCCCATTTGGGGACACCCTGCTAAGATTAAAAAATTATAAGAAAAATAATTCGCAATATGCAGGGTGTCCCCAAATGGGACGTCCCCGCCAATTGGAAGTTAAGCGCTCGACATTGGGGCCTTGATTGGATATAATTAGGTTATATGAAAAAGTATGCCGGTATATTGGTATTGGCCTCATTGATTATTGTCGTGATAATCCCTTACGCTAATTCGCTGCGTAATCCTTTTATGTGGGATGAAGAGGAGATTATTGTTTCCAACCCTATGATAAAGGATCTAAGATATCTCCCGCTTGTTTTTAAAACGGATATTTTTGGCCGTCCTGTAAAAGCAGGTGGTTTTTACAGGCCGCTGTACATGCTTTCTTTCGCGGCTGACTATCGTATGTGGGGGCTTGATCCTTTCGGGTATCATCTTTTCAGCATAATCCTGCATATATTGAATGCCCTGCTTTTTTATGTCCTGATGTCAAGAATAGGCCTCCAAAGAAAAACAGCGTGGCTGGCCGCTCTTTTATTCGCGTTGTTTCCCGCCAATAGCGGCGCGGTTACGCCTATAGCCATGAGGGACGGGCTGTTGATGGTTTTTTTGTCAATGTCGTGCTTGCTGTTATTCTTAAAGGGTATAAAAAGCTCAGCTGTTTATTTCTTTTGCAGCGCGCTCGTATTCGTGACGGCTGTATTTACGAAAGAGAGCTCGTTAGTTTTGCCTCTTTTGATAGCGGCGTATGCTTTTATATTTTTGGATAAAGACAGGAGAAGGAAAATCTTTTTGCCGCTGACTGTATTAGTGGGGATAGCTGCTCTTTATTGTGTGTCCAGGTTTTTATTTCTGGGTAATCCTTTTAGCCGGACATTGTCTTTGATAAATGAGGCGTCCTTGATCGAAAGGCTTTATACTTTACCGAGGATACTGTGGACGTCTTTACGTATCATTGTCGCGCCTTTTGTTTTACAGAGTGAATATCATTTTGTGGTACATAGTTTTAAAGACGCCTATGTCTGGGGCGGCGCGCCTCTCTTGGTATTGTTTTCTGTCTTGATAGCCAGGAGATCAAAGCCGGCGCTTTTCTTTCTATTGTGGTTTTTTATAGGCCTTTTGCCGTATAGCAATATATTGCTCCCCCTGCACGCTACCATGACAGGGCATTGGGTTTATTTTTCCTCAATGGCTGTGGCGGCATTGATAGCGATGGGTGTTTTTGCGCTGGTCGACGTAATGGGTCCAGGCAGGACCCTCAGGCGCGTGGCGGTATTGACCTTTATTTTTATCGCGGTATTATGCGCGCTTAAGATCAGGGACCGCAACAGGGAGTGGTCTGACCCGTTTGTCCTGTACCAAAAAGACGCGGAAAGAGAGCCGGATAGTTTTTTACTGCATTGTAATTTAGGTGTTGAGTATTTCAGGAAAGGCATGCTGGAAGACGCGAAAAGGGAACTTGAGAGATCTAACAATGCCTGTCCGGGCAGAGGCTATGATGTCGCTTATAATAATTTAGGCGTGATATCAGCCAGGGAAGGCGATATCAGCCGGGCTATCTCGTATTATAAATCAAGTATACTGCTGAATGATTACGCGCTGGCGTATGAAAACCTGGGCTCGCTTTATAACGAACTGGGCATGCGCGAAGAGGCGCTGTCGGTTTTAAAGAGGGGCGCGGCTTTATATCCCATGGACATTAGGATACGCAATATACTGCATGATATCGT
>JAHIUV010000043.1 GCA_018817035.1 Candidatus Omnitrophota bacterium
CTGTGCCTAACTCCGAAGGATGGAGATAACCTTCCCTTCTTTTAACATAATTGCGCACGACGATCGTATAAATAGTAGGCGCGTAAGTGCTTGGCCTTCCTATGCCGTATTCTTCCATGGTTTTAACCAAAGACGCGTCTGAAAACCTGGCGGGAGGCTTTGTAAAATGCTGACCCGGGATCAATCTTATAAGCTCAAGATCCTCATCCTTGGACAAAGGCGGGAGTATTTTTTCTTTTTTATTCTCATCGCCCTCTTCGTTTTCCGTATTTTCCTCATAGACAGCGCTGCATCCGGCGAATATCTTCTGCGAGCCGTTTGCTTTAAAGATACCCCTTCCGGCTTTTATCTCAACAGACACCACTGAAAATACCGCGGGCGTCATCTGGCTCGATATGAAACGATTCCATATAAGCGTGTACAGATTATACTGTTCCTGATTCAGGCGGGTTCTCACGCTTTCAGGTTCCCTTAAGGGAAGAGACGGCCTTATGGCCTCATGCGCTTCCTGCGCGTTCTTTTTAGATTTAAACTTATTTAATTTTTCAGGCGCGTGATCTTTGCCGTATTTCTTTACTATATAATCTTTCGCGGCATCGGTTGACTCTTTTGACAGCCTTACGGCATCGGTCCTCATATACGTTATAAGGCCTACATTGCCTTCCTCTCCTATATCAAGGCCTTCATATAATTGCTGCGCGACCCTCATAGTCTTTGCCGCCGGAAACCTGAGCTTATGAAACGCCTCCTGCTGGAGCTTTGAGGTAGTAAACGGTGCCTGAGCGTATTTTTTCTTTTCTTTCTTCTGGACGTCGCTTACGACAAAACTCTCTTTTTCCAGTTCAGCTTTCAAGGCATCGGCCTGTTCTTGATTCTCAACGTTTGCTTTTTCACCGTCGATCTTGCCAAGCTTCGCGGTAAAACTCGAGGGGGCTTCTGCCTCATTTCCGGATAGTTTTTTAAGTTCAGCCTCGAGTTCCCAGTATTCCCGTGACACAAATGACTGTATCTCGTTCTCTCTCTCGACTATCATCCTTACCGCGACAGACTGCACCCTGCCCGCGGAAAGCCCTCTGCCGACTTTCCTCCATAATAATGGGCTTATGCTATATCCGACGAGTCTGTCAAGTATCCTCCTCGTCTGCTGCGCTTCTACTTTATTTATGTCTATTTTTTCCGGGTGCTTAACCGCTTCCTGTATGGCATTTTTCGTGATCTCGTGAAAAGCTATCCTGTGGACACCTTCTTTCCTGCCTATAATATTATAAAGGTGCCAGCTTATAGCCTCTCCCTCCCTGTCAGGGTCTGTGGCCAGAAAAATGCTTTTCTTGCCTTTTGCTTCTTTTTTAAGGTCAGCTACGGCTTTCTTTTTCTTAGGTATGACCACATATTTGGCCTCGAAATCATTTTCAACGTCAATGCCCATTTTAGACCCGGGTAGATCCATTACATGCCCCATCGAGGAGCGCACTACAAAATCCTTACCCAGGATCTTATTTATGGTATTTGCCTTGGCAGGCGACTCTACTATAACAAGTGATTTAGCCATATATCAACCTTTCTCCTTAACAAAATTTTTTCCGGGGAGCTGACGCGCGAATCTTTTTATCTCAAGATTAAAAAGAATCCCTGAAAGCTCAGTAATTTTTACACCACTCTCTACTGACAATTCATCTATATGCTTCGGTTCGCTAGATAATAAATTATATACTAAAGTTTCGCTTTTGTCCAACTTAGATGACAATATGCTCTTGTCGCGCCCCATAGAGCCGCTTGCCTCAATGCCCAATTCCTCGAGGATATCACCAACGGTCTCCGTAAGTTTAGCGCCCTGTTTAATAAGTTTATTCGTACCTTTTGAAGTAATGGAATCAATTTTCCCGGGAACCGCGAAGACATCCCTCCCTTCTTCCATGGCAATATCACTCGTAATGAGCGCTCCGCTCTTCTTAGCCGCCTCGACAACTACCACGCCCAAAGAAAGGCCGCTTACTATCCTGTTCCTCTTAGGAAAATTACCCCTGTCAGGGATGGTCGCCATAGGGAACTCTGATATCACCGCGCCGTTCTCGGAAATTTCCTCTGCCAGGGCTTTATGCTCCTCAGGATACACATTCAAAAGACCCGACCCCAGAATAGCCAAGGTCCTTCCCTTCGCCTTTAACGCGCCCTTATGCGCGCTGGAATCAATGCCCCTGGCAAGCCCTGAAACAATAGTAATACCTCTTGAGGCCAGCTCAAACGCGAACCTTTCCGCTTGCTGTATGCCGTAAAAAGACGCGAGACGCGAACCGACTATTGCCACAGCCAGATCATCCTGCGGAAGCACATTTCCTTTAACATATAAAACCATAGGCGGATCATATATATTCTTAAGGTTCTTAGGATAGTCGTTGTCTAAAAAAGTTATTACTTTGATCCTATGTTTCCTTATAAGATCCATTTCTTTCTTAAAATCAGCTCCTTTAATAGCCTGTGTCAAATTAAAAGCTATTTTCTCGCCTATGCCTGTTACGCAAGTAAGCTCATTTGCCCGGGCATTGAATATCCTGTCCGGGGAGCCAAAGTGCCTAAGCAGCGCCAGCGTCCTTACGCTACCCAGGTCCTCTGTCATATTCAGTATAAGAAACCTCTCAATATCATTCATAGTCTTACATATAAGACAACACACCCCTGCATTTTCTTTCAAAAAAATTCGGAAAATTTATTCGGGGACACTTTGGTGAGGAAAATCGTAAACGGTACAAGAAAGAAGCAGACAAGTCCTAATTCAATAATTCTTCCGTAAAGCGTAATTAAAGTGACCAAAATATTTGCGCCATAAGGTTTCAGAGGAGGAAAATTGGTTTGAGCCGTAAAAATAGTCTACTATGGCTTCGCGCACGCGGGCAAGTTCTTTAATACGGGAGAAAATATCAGCGGAAGATAAACTCAGATCAAGCAGTTCCAGGGCTCGCGAAACCGCTTTTTTAGACATCTCCTCATTTTCCTTTTTTCTCCAATTCAGCGCGCGGCTGACTTCGCTCCCGATA
>JAHIUV010000004.1 GCA_018817035.1 Candidatus Omnitrophota bacterium
CTTCGTCCGCCTCCGGCGGACTCCGCTCGAAGAATATTGTCCTTCGATTATATCCGCCTCCGGCGGACAGGCTCAGGACTTTGCTTGGGGTTTAATATTGTTCGAGCGAACGTAGTGAGTCGAGAACCATAATAAAATCTTTGTCAAATAAAAGTCAGCAAACTATTTTACAATATCTTGACCCATGCTAAATGCGGGTTTGGGCATGGGTTTTTTGAAATTTTATGGTCGATTATGGCTTTTTATGTTACAATACAGCTATTGTTTTGGTACTTTTTTATTGTTTTTGAGGGGCATAAACCATGAAAGTAATGTTTGTAGTAAATGATCTTGGCGTGAACGAGCCTTTTGGCCCTATGATACTGTCTGCTATTTTAAAGGAAAAAGGCCATGAGACGACCCTTGGCGTTTTAAAGAAAGAAGATGTAGCCGGTAAGATTTTTTCCTGGAAGCCGGACCTATTGGCATACAGCATGATGTCCGTTGATATGAAGGACATGAAAAACTTCAATGACGCCTTGCGAAAAAAAACAAAGATATTTACGCTGCTCGGCGGAGCCCACGCAACTCTTGATAGAAGCTGTGTAAAAGACGAAGCCATAGACGCTATATGCGTTGGCGAGGGCGACCGGGCAATAATAAACGTTACTGAAAGGCTTGAGGCAGGCAAGTCTCTTGAAGGCATACCTAATATCCTTGTTTCCGAGGATGATGCCCTTGATTTAGGTAATTTTATAGAAGACATGGATTCCCTTCCTTTTATGGACAGGGACCTCGTGTATTCTTATCCAGAGATGGCGCGTTTCGGGATCAAGGGCATATGGGCAAGCAGGGGATGTATATTTCCCTGCCCTTATTGTTTTAATAACAGATATAACGAATTATACAGGAACAAAGGCAGGATCGTGCGTCGCCGCAGCGTAGATTCCATCATAAAAGAGACCAAGGAACTTATCTCTAGGCACAGGGTCGATTTTATACGGATCCAGGATGATGTTTTTGTCAACCGCGCGGATGATTGGCTGAAGGAGTTTTCTGAAAAATGGTCTTCGGAAATCAAAAAACCTTTTTATTGCCTTTTGCGCTCAGAACTCGTCACGGAAGAAATGGCGCGTTATTTAAAAAAGGCTGGATGTTTTTCAATATGCATGTCCATAGAGGCCGCGGATGATGGCATAAGGATGAAAATGATGCGCAGGAAGGTGACCAAAAAACAGCTGGAGGCCGCTTTCGGGATTTTCAAGAAACATAAGATCAATGTCTACGCCAACACAATGCTTGCCCTGCCGTATACTTCTTTGGAGCATGATATAGCTTCGCTTGATTTTGCCATAAAGGTCAAACCCGAGATGCCTAATTTTTCGATATTTATGCCCTATCCCGGCACAGACCTGGGTGATTATTGTTTTGAGGAAGGTATTTATGATTCAAAAGAAGGCTTTATTGATTACGGCATGCGCAACAAAAGCCCGCTGAACTGTTTTTCGGAAAAGGAAAAGAACGCGCAGTATAATCTTTGCGAATTGGCCATAGTCGCTGTTAAGCTTCCTTTCCTGAGGAACTTGATAGTCAATCATCTCATATACTGGAAGCCTAATAAGATATTTTTCCTGGTCCATTATTTATTCGCTGTCAGCTCGTATGGGCGGAAAATATTTTATTTTAAGCACACTATTCCTGAATATTTTGAGCTTATTATCAAGACTTTCAAGCATTACCTCTATGATTTTACCAAAAAGGAAAAACCCCGAGCTGAATATAAACAGGAAAAAGATAAAGCCCAAAGCTCGCCTTTTGACCCCGAAAAAAGAAAAGTAAAGCTCAGGGAATGCCTTGAGGCCATGGCGAATAGCAGTTTATATGAAAAAAGAAAGTCAGGATCATGCAAGGATTTAAAACGTGAAAAATAGGACAGAGCTGGTATTTGACAATGTAGTTAAGCATATAGCGCCTAAGGTGAAAGACATAGGCGCCATGAAAGCTCTGCTGGATCGTTACGACCTGAAGGGAAAGTCTGTACTGGAAGTCGGATGCGGGATCGGGGATAATTCCATATATTGCGCCCGAAAAAAAAGGGGGGGGGCAGCATATGTCGAGGGTTTTGATGTCAGCGGCGAAAGCATTAACATAGCGCTCTCTAAGGCAAAAAATATGCCCGGCATCTTTTTCCATAAATGTGACCTGGGGGATTATATTACGAAACGCAAATTTGATTTAATACTCGCTATAGGAGTATTTGAATATTTCAGGACACCGCTGGATTCTTTAAAAAAAATATGCGGTTTTTTAAAAGATGAGGGGATGCTTATATTGTTGGTTTCAAGGCCTATTTTTGTAAAAAGGATATCAGCTATGCTCAGGTTCTTTTTGGCCCGTATTCCTTCCCGTTTTATATTGCCTATGGCGAGATTCCTAAAAAAACCGCTTTGGTTATTCCACCGTATATTTAAAGATAAGCTGTATATAAGTGAGAGTAAAACATATAGTTTTGAACAGACAATAATGGAAGGGTTAATGGTCCCGAGGTATAATATTTTTCATCATAGGTTATTTACTTCTTATCTTGATAAAAACGGTTTTTCCGTCACTTTTTTTGAAAATGTGTCTCCTTCCATGGTCTGTATTATTGCAAAACGAGGTGAAAAATGAAAAGAACGATAGTTGTTCCGGTATACAATAGCTCAGCCACTATTAAACCGTTAGTGGAGAAACTTATATCTCATCTTAGGACAGAAGGGCTCCAGATAGTCCTTGTGAATGATTATAGCCTGGATGAAAGCGGAGATATCTGCAAGAATCTTTCCCTCGAACACCGTGATATCGTGACTTTTGTGGACCTTGCCAGGAATTTTGGGGAACATAACGCTGTAATGGCAGGCCTGAATTATTCCGAAGGCGATTATACGGTGATCATGGATGATGATTTTCAGAATCCCCCTGAGGAAGTTTCCCGCATTTTTAATGAAGCCGCTTCAGGAAAACATGACATAGTCTATACGCATTATAAAAAGAAAGAGCATAACTGGTTCAGGAATTTCGGGAGCCGCTTTAATAATTTTGTCGCTAACCTGATGCTGGATAAACCTAAAGACCTTTATCTTTCCAGTTTTAAGTGCTTAAGCAGGTTTGCCGTGAACGAGATCGTAAAATATACAGGCCCTTTTCCGTATGTGGACGGGCTGGC